>JAGXLF010000112.1 GCA_018334835.1 Thermoplasmatota archaeon
GTCCCTCGCATCAATTTCCTTTTCATTGATATGAAGAAAAATTTAGGAGTTTAAAATGTTCGTATTCGGATAACCTTAATTATCATAAACTTATTTTTGAGACGGATGAGTGAAGAAAAAGATGATAGGCTCTGGGAAATAGACTTCGCTCGAGGTATAGCTATTTTAATGATGATAACTTATCATGCGGTATTTAATCTGTACTACTTCGGCGGATATGGAATAGATATCCATCGGAGAGGATGGTGGATTTTGGGTAGAAGTACTGCGGTCCTATTTATCACTCTAGTAGGAATATCCCTCACCTTGAGTTATTCTAAAGCTATAAAAGAAAAGAGTGGGAAAGAACTTCATCTTAAATACCTCCTACGAGGAGTTAAGATATTTTCTTGGGGTCTGATCATAACTGCCATGACCTATGTTTTCGTGAGAGAAAGCTTCATAATCTTCGGGATACTCCACTTCATTGGAACGGGCATAATCATAGCTTATCCTCTAGTTAGATATAGATATATCCCTCTCGCTCTTGGAATCTTAAGCATGATTTTAGGCCTTTATCTCTCCGAGATATATGTATCATTTAAATGGCTCCTTTGGGTCGGAGTACGATTTCCTAGTTTCAGTACAGTAGATTATTTTCCTATTTTTCCTTGGATAGGAGTTTTACTTTTAGGAATATTTTTGGGGAATACCCTATATCCCGACGGAAGAAGAAAATTTGATTTCCCTGATCTATCGAATTCATCGGTAGTTGGAAAATTCTGCTTTCTAGGGAGAAATTCACTCAAAATCTACCTCCTACACCAGCCTATTCTCATAATCTCTCTTTATATACTTGGAATTATAGAGGTCTCGTTTTTTTGAACAAAGAATCGTGAAAAAATGCTTCTTGAATACTGAGATAGATAAGAGCGAGCATAGTAACTATACCAAGTATCACTCCGATCGGATGTGTTTTAGGTCTTTTCAATGCTCGATATAGATAAGTTTATAACCCTGTAATAAAATATACGTATTTGCTGTAGATTTATGATGAGGACATTAGAAAAAATCAAGAGAGGTATCATAAAATTGTTCAAATCTACTCCAACCCAAGAGAGAGAGCCTACTACCATCGAAAGGAGAAGTCCCTGCCCGTTGTGTATAGGATATGAGGACAAAATAGAGAATCCAGGTAGTGATCAAGCGCCTACGAAAGATGGGAGGATCTCTAGGAGAAAGGATCTAGGATAACTTCTCTTTTTCAAACAAATCAAGATGTTGATTCTGAATACAAGATTTAAAAAAATTTTTTAAAGAAGTCTACGAGCTTTTTCACAAGAACAGGTATGATCAACCAGAGCATAACAACCAAGAATGCTTCCTGAATTTGAAGGTAGATAAGAGCTAGAATGGTGACTATACCTAATATTACGGCGATGAGTACGGAGGTCTTATCTACCTTTTGAAGATCTATCTCGAACACATTTAGGTGAGTAATCTATAGATAATAAAGCTTTAGCCAAAACTCGAAGCGATTTGCTTCACCACTTAATAAGATCAATCTGAAATGAGATAAAAAGTTAATTAAGCAGGACTATACTGTTTTCAACATGTCTCAAAAGAACGAGAAAAGCATAAGCCTCGCTGACGGAGCCGGCGGAGAGAAGATGGAAAAGCTCCTATCAGAGCATATCCTTCCATTTTTTGGGAACGATCAGGGTGAGATCCCCCTTTCCTCTCTCGATGATTCCTGCGTGGTAGATGATATCGTTTTCACTATCGATAGTCACACTGTCAAACCGGTTTTCTTTCCAGGCGGAGATCTGGGAAGTCTATCTGTATCGGGAACTATCAACGATCTACTGGCGACAGGTAGTGAGCCTATAGGATTGGCCCTAGCTATGGTCATACCGGAAGGTTATCCTCTAGATGATCTGGAGAGACTGCTCGAAAGCGCATATGATATATTGGAAAAAACAGAGATCTCGATCTTGACTGGCGACACTAAAGTCGTCGAGAAAGGAGATATAGACGAGCCTATATTCACCACTGCTGGCATAGGCAAGAGACATCCAATGATGGACGACAATATGATGACATCCGGTGGAAGAAAAACAAGGTGGCTCTCCGATGACAATCTAAATCCAGGTGACAAGATCATCGTAACTGGAACGATAGGTGATCACGGTATAACCATCCTGTCTGAAAGAGAAGGTTATGGTTTCGGGGGCAAAGTGAAAAGCGATGTCAGTCCTCTGACCGAAGTCATGAAAAAATGTTTACAGGTCGGTGGGATCGGATCTGCTAAAGACCCCACCCGGGGAGGTCTAGCTAACACACTTAACGAATGGGCGGATAAATCACCCGTAGGCATAGAGATCGAAGAAGATAAAATTCCGATCAAAGATTGGGTCTCATCCGCCGGGGAGATGTTAGGTATTGATCCCCTCTCCATTGGTAATGAAGGGAAATTCGTTCTAGCGGTGAATCCATCTAAGGCCAAAAAAGTTTTACAGGCTTTGAGGGAAACCGAGGAAGGTAGAGATGCGGCTATAATAGGGGAAGCGAAAGAAGATATCGACGGCGTGGTGTTGAAAACAAGTGTAGGCGGTAAGAGGATATTAGAGAAGCCCGTGGGAGATCCCGTTCCTAGGATCTGTTGATGATATATTCCTTCAGCAGGAAGGCCGTTATCACTATCATGGGGGTTAACAAAAAGGTCCAATTCAGTACTTTGTATAATGATGACATATTTCCCTCCTGTTTTACTTCTACCATAAAGGTGTCAGTATCGTTGTTCCCTTCTACATCTTCTACCTGAAGTGTTATTTTCC
>JAGXLF010000051.1 GCA_018334835.1 Thermoplasmatota archaeon
CTTTTTTGCTAAGAACTTCGAGTAGTCTTTCTCCATATATCACACCCGAGGCACCAGTTATACAAAGTAGTAACTTCATGGATAATACAAGAGGGCTGATGTTATAATATTGTTATGGATTCTAGAAGTTTAATTCCATATTTTCTAGTACTATCGAACTTCTTTTGAACATCCATATAATAAATAGAGCCGACAGATCGGCAGCGAGAATAACACTCAATACACCCAAGATAGGATCTAACTCAAGTAAAGTGAAAGGGATAGCTAAAAATATCACAGACAATAGGAGAGCGAGCATTATCATAGAATACATCGTGATGATATCTGGAGACCCTTTTGTACTCTCGTTGAAGTTGGGAAACTTTGCTGCAGCCCAAAGGCCGATTCCGCTCATAAGAAAGATGAATATCGAGGAAGATACCGCAGAAAATAAGACGAACGAGAGAGGATAATCGAGTATCAACGGAAGAGGTAAAGCGATGGCAAGAATTATGACTGGAGAAGTCAAAAGGATCGCAAGAGCTTTTCCCGTAGCTATCTCTTTGAAATCGCTCGGAAGGGTCCGAAGACACCACAGTTTAACCCCGTCCCTGCTGAACAGGTTCAGCGATGGGATCAATGTATGGATGATCCCTGCTAAAAAGGCTGTCATCGAGATTAGCGATGGATAGAAATACTTACCAAGTCCCAAACCCAAGTCTGGTCTAGGACCAAGGCTTGAATAGATGAATCCTAACCCCGCTCCCATAACAACGACCACGGCTAGAGAACCCGGAACCTGTTTTCTTCTCCATCTTCTTTTAAATTCGACCTCCGCTACCAATCTAGTAGATTTAGAAATGAATCGTGGTAGTCTCAAGCTTTTTTGGTGAAGAGCGGAACTTTCTGTCCCTTGACTAGAGTTTATCCATACTTCTCGATAAAGGGGCCTACTGGAAAAGACGGTTATCAAGAGAGAGCCTACTAAAATCAAGAGGGTGTATTCTAACTGTATGAAAAACGTGACTCTAGAGTGTAGAATTATCCCTGTAAGAGTTATCATCTGTGCGGCCACTACCGCGTTGATTTTTTTGAGCCACTTATTCTTCAGATGTGCCAGTATCGAGATGTTAAATCCAACAAAAGGAGCTAGGATGATCAGTAAATAGAGCATGATGAGAAAGTGATCATCAATAGGGAGTTCTATATTCCATGTCACGATAACAAACAAAACAACACTCATCGCGATCCCGAACAACAAGAGATTGTAAAACCATACTCTTAGTAGTTTAGAATAAAATATAGAGCTAGAATCTATTGGAGATGAAAAATAATGCTTCTGCGACCTATCTCTTAAAACTCCTTCGACTGTTTCCGCAGCAGACTTTGCTGCAAAGAAGAAAAATATACTGAAAAGTATATTTCCCTGAGAGGGGTTGAGAAGAAGTTCATCGAGCTCGGCTAAAAACTCTATCATCGAAAGTATAAGCCAGAATCCACCGAACGTAAGAAGGACGAACCAGAGAATCATCACGGGATGCTCGTTTACTTTCCGTTTCAGTCCTCTGTAAGATCTTATAACATCCGAAGAAAATAGCTCAAGGACCTCTTTAAGCGTGATTTACCACCTCTATGAAAACCTGCTCGAGATTATCTGAGTCGGTTTCTCTTTTCAGTTCACTGACCGTCCCTTCGGCCACCAATCTACCCTTCTCTATTATACCTACTCTATCTGCAATATCTTCGGCTACAGGCGTGATATGGGTACTCATGAGTATACATTTTCCCCTTGAAGATAGATCTTTAATCCTGGATTTGATATCCTGCGAAAATCTCGGGTCTAAAGAATTCGTTGGTTCATCCAATATAAGATTAGGAGGGTCGTTTATGACAGCGTTGATAAAAAGGATCTTTTGCTTCATACCCTTGGAATAGCTCCCGATCTCTTTATTTAGATCACGTTCGATCTCTAATTCCTGGGATAACTTATGTATTTTCTCCACCAGTCTATCTTCCTCAACTCCCTTCAGAGATCCCATCATGTGTAAGAACTCTTCTCCTGTTAATCTTTCATAGAGGTCCGGATGTTCGGGCATATATCCAAATTTTGCCCTGATATCTTTAATGTTTCGTGCGGATTTACCGTTGATCTTAGCAGTTCCAGAGGAGGGTGATAATAGACCGGTAAGTATCTTTATCAGGGTGGTCTTTCCAGCGCCGTTTGAACCCAAAAGGATGTAGATTTCCCCCTCATCCAAAAAGATATCTATCCCTTTTAGGGCTTCAAATCTACCGTATGATTTCTTCAGATTCTTAATCTCTATCATTGGTTGCGCGACACCCTGATAAATCCACTGCAGGGGACTATTTCAACACCTTTTTTTTCCAGCTCATCAAAAAATATGTTCAAGCCGAGTGAATCGCTAGCCATGTGACCAGCTATTATGTAATTGAGATGATTCTCCTCTACTTTTTCCCTGTGGTCGTCACTAAGATGCATGCCTATTATTGTTCCAACACCTGCTTCGGCTAGCTTCTCGTACGACTCTTTATTTCCTTCTGTACCTCCCGTCATCTCGACAACTACCTTGCCGGCGCGATTGTCTTCACTTCCAACTAGGATATCAGGTCCCGCATTGTATTTTCTCGCCTTGTGGAATTCTGGTATGTCTTTTAGAAAATCGAAGACGTCCTCAACCTTATCGAAGTTTTCATCTTCAATTTTTTCAGTCAAAAATGATTCTACTAAATTATCTGTGATCGTATGAAGGCACATCATCGGTATATCAAGGAGTTTTGCAGCATCTAGACTTTGATTGTAATTCGCTCCTTTTATTTTCCTCTCGACTTCCTTTATCCTCTTGTTGATCAAACCTTCAGCAACCGTAATGGGTACGCCCCATTCTGCCAACATATCTTTCTGAAGTTCCATCACCTCGTACATCGAGTTCAGACCGATCCCTCTTGGATGATGTCCGATTATGAGATCAATACCTTTCTCTTTTTCTGATAGACGATCAGCCAAGATGATCTCGCCGGTATCTATGTTTATCCCTGTCAAGATCCTCTCTACTTCGGTATCGGGATCTCCATAAAGAAGTCTCGAGTCTTGGAAGGGATTCTTCAATCTCTGCTCGTCAAAGACCTCTTTGTCCTTGCCCTCCAATTCTTCATATTCTTCCTCTGCCTCTTCTAACTTTTTTTTCAGTTCGTCTTCACCCCTGACGTCTCCTTCGATCCCCATCTCGATCGCTAGGTCGTATATTTCTTCTAGTTTCATAGTGATCAAGTTACGTAGGGATATGGGATTATTATATTCTTTTCTGTCAAACACGGCATTTTTTCTAGATTCGTAGGGAAAAATATATTTTATATCTTTATTTATATGGCTTTGATGGTCAGGATATTCGACAGGAAACTTAAAAAAGAGACGATAAAGAATTACTTATTCCAAAGCTTCTTAGCAGCCTTAGTACTTTATTTGGGACTTAATCTTCCATTGTTGGGAGAAGAGATCGTACTGGTGGCGGCTGCCGGTTCTACAGCCTTTATCGTTTTCGGTATGCCGAGCA
Source organism: Thermoplasmatota archaeon (assembly GCA_018334835.1). Classification (GTDB taxonomy): domain Archaea; phylum Thermoplasmatota; class Thermoplasmata; order Halarchaeoplasmatales; family Halarchaeoplasmataceae; genus Natronoplasma. Next base: position 3,552 of record JAGXLF010000051.1, read on the forward strand.
GCAGGACCGCTAATCCAAGACGCGTAATCGGAAGTCACCTTATTTGTGGCCTAATAGGTTTGGCTTTTCATAATATGTATCCCTCTATATTATCAGCTGAATTGGCGGTCTCATTGGCTTTAGGCTTTGCGATCTTGGCGATGGTGTCTTTATGGCTGGAACACCCACCTGCGGGAGGAACGGTTCTTTTTTTCGTACTTAATCCAGAACCTGTAGCTTTAGTCTCGCTATTGTTACTGGTAAGCTTCATGACCACGCTGTCTTATGTATTACGGCCATATCTTTATGACCTGCTGTAAGAGATATAGTTATTGATCCGAAAAGGGATTATCTTCCTAACAAAGAATATATAAAGCCCACATATTATAGGATGTTGATAACTTTGAGTAATGGAGACGAAGATGAAGTCGTAAGGGTTCCTTACCCAGACCGGAGTGAAGGTCAGATGTTCGCTATAGCAGAGAATATGTTGGGAGGAGGCAGAGTTAGGGTAGTCTGTGAAGACGGTAAGTCCCGCATGGGCAGAATACCCGGCAAGCTGAAAAAACGGATGTGGATCAGGGAAGACGATCTACTTATCGTGGACCCGTGGGATTTTCAGGATGAAAAATGCGATATTAAGTACAGGTACACGAGAACACAGGTCAATTATCTGAGGAAGAATAACGATCTCCCCGACAGTTTAGATGTCTTTTGAATCCAAATTTTTAATCAAAAAGTTTTTTTGTCTTTAAAAGGATGGACTAACCATGAAAAAAGACCTGCTAGATATCCTTCGCTGTCCTGAATGCAAGGGTGAACTTGACCTAACTTCAACGGAAGGATCTGTCGAGGAAAATACCTCTCATGAAATCGAAGAGGGTACTTTACAATGTAAGAACTGTGGTATAAAATATCCTATCGAGGACGGCATCCCCAACATGCTTCCGCCAGAGAATTGAATTTAAAAAATTTTTATTCCATATATTCTTTCTGAATCTCTACAATCTCCGAGCTACTTTCTGCTTCCTGGTAGTCGTTCAATGGATTTCTGTTCATCTCGATGAATTGTTCTCCCCAGTTGAATATAGATAGTATATCTTCGGCTTGCTCCTCTTCGCCTAGTATGTAAAGAGCGGCTGCCAACGCTTCTACGGTTGTCAGCTGAAAAGGTTTGCCATAATTCACTGGGTTGACAGCTACCAGATAAGGCAGAGCTCTCCCGTTCTCATATTCAGGTATTTTTTCTTCTGCTTCCGTCCAAGTACAATCTATCGCTCTTATGCCGCCCGAAGTAGCTTCAGCACGGTCTTCAGGAGAGATGGCCTTCTCAGCTAAAGGATTCAGATAGATACCTTTTCTTCCCAATTCTCTGTCATTAACGATCTTCTCAGCATACTTCTTATCGATCAACTTTCTCGCAGTACACTTTTCAGGGTCACACTCTCGATAGTCCAATATTAAGAGATCCATACAGATTTCTATTAAAAAAGATGCTTATAAATCATTCGAAAGTTGTCTATACTGTAACTTATAGAATTATTTTTCAGTATATTTACGAAAAAGATGAAAAAATATATGAACATGCTAATCCATTGGAAAATTACCCGATGATGACGAATCCAAAACTGACAATAGCGAGTGATGATTGATGGGCAGTCTGAGGGTACAAATCTTAAAATGGAGATAGATATGGTAACTGGTTTCGACTTACTTCACGACAACAAACCTCTGCAAAAACATTGGATCAAGAGATTGATCGCCTACTTGATAGATTTTATCGTCTCTTCCATGCTGATCTATTTGGTTTTCTTTTTCCTCACGATTGGCCTACTCGATCCTAGTATGATATGGTATTTTCCGATGACAGCAGGGATGGTACAAGTGTTCTACTCAGCGGCTTTAGAATATGCGAGCAAAAAAACAATAGGTAAAGCTATCATGAAGATCGAGGTAGAAAGTCTCACTTACTCTTTTGAGACATCTGACGCTATTATAAGGAATCTTAGTAAATTGCACGGGATACTGGTCCTTTTAGATTGGGTAGCTGGGATGGCTAGTGAAGGTGATCCTAGACAGCGCTACCTCGACCGATTGACTGAGACTACAGTGAAAGGTATTGGAGAACCTCTACATGTAAGAGAGTTCATCGATGACCATCTTTTTAGAGATGAGGTTACAGAAGAGCGGGAAGAAGAGGAAAAAGAAGAGAAAAGACGATGCCGAGAATGCGGTGGAGAACTAGTGGATATAGGCGAAGGAAAGTCTAGATGTAGAGACTGTGGACGGATACAATAAAATATGTACATAGCTGTAGATGATACGGATTCTAGAGAGGGCATGTGTACAACTTTTTTAGCTACTGAGTTGATAAAAGAATTTGAAGATTTACGATTATTGGATTATCCAAGACTTGTGAGGCTCAATCCTAACGTTCCATGGAAGACTAGAGGTAATGGGGCGGTGGTATTGAGTTTTAGAAGGGGCCGATCGTCCAAGAAAAAAATAGGAGATATAGATGGAGACCTGAGATACCTCAAAGGAAAACCCAAGATGAAAGAAGACGCTTTTAAAAGAGCAAAAAATATTATCGAAAGATTTTCACATCTCCAAAGCTCAAAGACTAATCCGGGTTTGATAGTTACCGAGAAAAGAACTCCTGAGAGTCTTTACGAAAAGGCGGTCAAGGATATCGTCGAGCTCAAAGATGTTATAGATGTGCTTGAAGATGATGTTTACCGATATAAAGGGTATGGAAACAAAAGAGGATTGATAGGAGCATCAGCTGCATTGGCGTGGCGCCCGGATGATTTTACTTATGAGGTTCTCGCCTATCGAAGAGAAGATATGTGGGGAAAATCTAGAGAACTAGATGAAGAAGATATCAGGTCTCTTGACCGTCGAATCGATGGTAGTTTTGATAGTTATGATCATGAGGAAAACAAACAGGCTATTGCCCCCAATTCGCCCTGCCCCGTGCTTTACGGAGTAAGGGGTGAATATCCAGAAGAACTTCAAAAGGCACTCGATATCGTGAGTGGTGAGGAGCCTGATAGATGGGTCACCTTTCTCACGAACCAGGCTACGGACGACCATTTACAGGAGGTGTCTATATCAAAGGCGAAACCTTGGAACTCAATAAGTGTTCAAGGAAAAGTCTGTTCGAATCCAAAAACGATAGAAGGGGGCCATGTTCTATTTGAAATAGAAGATGAAACTGGCCAGATCACTGCTGCAGCCTATGAACCCACAAAGGGCTTTAGAGAGGTTGTAAAAAAACTGATCGTAGGCGATAGGATCGAACTCTGTGGAGGAGTGAGAAAGGATCCACGCACCCTCAATATAGAAAAGATGAAAGTTCTAGAGTTGGGAGAAAAGACAGTAAAAATCAGAAATCCAGAATGTCCCGAATGTGGAAAGAGGATGTCATCGATGGGTACAGACGCAGGATATAGATGTAAGAGATGTAGAACAAAAGCAGACGAAGATCAAGCGATACGAGAGAAAGTAGATAGAGAGTTAAGTGAAAAGTGGTACGAGGTACCTGTGTCAGCCAGAAGGCATCTCTCTAAACCGCTTAAAAGGATGGAGTAAAGTTTCACTCTGGGTAGTACTCGTCTATGTATTTTTGATCTATCCTCTTCAATTCCTTTTTTGGTATGATTGTAAGCAAGTCCCAGGCCATATCGAGTGTTTCTTCTATACTCCTGTCTTCTTCGACTCCTTGGTCTATGAATCGCTCTTCGAACTCTTCTGCAAATTCGAGGTAAAGTCTATCTCGTTCACTAAGTGCTTCTTCGCCCACAACAGCTACAAGGTCACGAAGATCAAGACCTTCTGCATAAGCGGCATACAGTTGATTACTCACACCAGAGTGATCTTCTCTCGTTCTTTCTCCGCCTATACCTTCTTCCATGAGTCTAGAAAGGCTCTCACCGGGCGTAATAGGAGGCCTGATCCCTTTTCTGTGTAATTCTCTAGAGAAAACGAGCTGTCCTTCGGTGATGTATCCTGTAAGATCAGGGATAGGATGGGTTATGTCGTCGTCGGGCATGGTGAGTATAGGTATCATGGTTATGGACCCCTCTCTGTTCAATATCCTGCCCGCTCTCTCGTAGATGTTCGCGAGATCAGTGTACATGTAACCTGGATAACCCCTTCTTCCGGGTACTTCTTCCCTCGCCGCAGCTATCTCCCTCAGGGCCTCGCAGTAGTTCGTCATGTCCGTAAGAATGACCAACACCTGCATATCTTCTTCGAAGGCGAGGTACTCAGCTGCAGTAAGCGCCATCCTCGGTATCACTATCCTTTCGATAGCAGGATCATCGGCGAGGTTCAGGAACAGGACCGACCTTTCCAGTGCCCCCGTTCTCTCGAAGTCCTTTCTGAAAAAGTTCGCTTCCTCTGCGGTGATACCCATCGCACAGAAAACCACAGCGAATTCTTCCTCTTCACCCAATACTTCGGACTGTCTAGCGATCTGAGCCGCAACGCTGTTATGTGGTAAACCGGAAGCGCTGAATATAGGTAATTTTTGTCCTCTGACCAAAGTCAACATACCGTCTATGGTTGAAATACCGGTCTGGATGAATTCTCTAGGATATTCTCTAGCAGATGGGTTTATAGGATCTCCATTTATATTCCTTCTTTCATCAGGTATGATATCTGGACTTCCATCGATAGGCTCTCCAATTCCGTTGAAAACCCTGCCGAGAAGTTCTCTAGAGACACCGAACTTCATGACCTCGCCAGTGAATTGTACGCTAGTTTCATCAGTATCCAATCCTCTAGTTCCTGCAAAAACCTGCAGGACTGCACGATCGGTTCCAGCCTCTAGTACCTGTCCTAACCGTTCCTCACCACTCGGCAATTTGACTTTGGCTATCTCATCGTAGGCGACATCGCTGATACCTTCAACTACCATCAAAGGTCCAGAAACTTCAGTAACATTCTGATATTCCGTCCTTTTAGACATATCGTCGACCATATCTATCCATCCTCCGCTGTAATGTCTTCATCATCCATCTTGCTCTCCTCTTCAACATCTAATTCCTCTCCAGTCTCTCCTTCGAGAGGCGAAGAGAGTTCTAGTGATTCTTCAAGATCTTTGAACTCTTCGTTCATCTTCATCTCCACCTGGCTGGATTTCTCTTCCCATTCATCCGAGGGTATGTTCGACATTCTGCTTATATCTTCTAGAACATCCATTTCTGATAAACTATCTACGGAGACGCCTTCTTCAAGAGCTCTCTGTCCGGTTTCGTAGAATTCCATTATTATCTGGAGCATTCTGAACTGTTTCTCAGGAGAACAGAAAGTATCTACATCGTGAAAAGCGTTCTGCTGGAGGAAATCTTCTCTGACAAGTCTAGCGGCCTGGAGTGCGAATTGATCTGAGGGAGGGAGAGCATCTGGTCCGACTAGCTGGACGATCTCCTCGAGTTCAGATTCTTTTTCTAACAAACGCATGGTCTCTCTTCTCAGATCCTGCCAATTTTCGTTTACGTTCTCATCCCACCATTTACCTACCTGGTCGAGATAAAGTGAATATGAAGTCAACCAATCTATAGCCGGAAAGTGACGTCTGTTCTTCAGTTCGGTATCCAAAGCCCAGAAGACCTGTGCTATCCTCAAAGTATTCTGGGTAACCGGTTCAGAAAAATCTCCTCCAGAAGGGCTTACAGCTCCGATCACCGAAACAGAACCCTCTCTATCACCATAAAGCTCGCAGATACCAGCTCTTTCATAGAATGAAGCTAGCTCAGAGGCTAGATACGCGGGAAAACCTTCCTCACCAGGCATCTCTTCTAACCTTCCGGATATCTCTCTAAGCGCCTCTGCCCACCGAGAAGTTGAATCGGCCATCAAAGCCACGTTATAACCCATATCTCTGTAGTATTCCGCTATAGTTATACCAGAAAAGACGGAAGCTTCTCTTGCAGCGACGGGCATGTTACTGGTATTTGCGATCAGAACGGTCCTCTTCATCAGAGGTTCTCCACTCCATGGATCTTCCAATTCAGGGAAATCTCTGAGGACTTCTGTCATCTCGTTACCTCTCTCTCCACATCCGACATAGACCACGATATCAGCATCGCTCCATTTAGCCAATTGATGCTGGATGACCGTGTTGTGGAGGATCATAGGGGAATTTCCACCCACGAAGTTATGGGTTTCTGGTACAGTCAAGTCGAAAACGTCTTTTGATTCTTCTTTCACTTCGATAGAGTCTACTGGATCGGGTAAAAAATGATCCTCTAATTCTACTTTATTTGTACTATTTCCCTCAGAATTAATTTTTTCTTTCAAAACTTCATCTTTAGGAGCTAAAAGAGTATCTTCCTCTTGTAATTCGCCCGCCGGTTTTTCGATGACTTCTTCTGTAGAAGTAAGAACGAACAATTTATGAACGGGAGTTAATTCTGCTTCTCTCCCACTTTGAGTTTCCACCACGACAGTAGAGTCAGTTTTTCCTTTATAAATACAGGTGGCTTCTTTTTCCACTATCTTTTCATCGTTCATCGATAGAATCTTTAACGGATCGTCTAGTCTTACCAATTCCTCGTTTTCATCTATTTCTTTCTCTCCAAAAGACTCGTACTTTTCGTACAGTTCTTCGATCGGAAGTTTAGTCCCGTCAGCAAGCAAGACCGGTGTCTCT
>JAGXLF010000052.1 GCA_018334835.1 Thermoplasmatota archaeon
ATTCTTTTTAGAAGATCTTTTCGAAAAAGAGGTAGACCTGGTCATCAAAAATACCTTGAAAGATCACCTGAAAGATGAAATATTGAGGAGTACAAAGTATGCCGCGAGAGTATAGAGATTACTTAGAGAGGTGTGAGCAAGAACCCTACGGGCTTCCAGCCCGTAGATGAATTGCTTTGATTTCACTTTCACTATACTCTCCCCTGTTAAGTAATAAATAGTAAATAACTATATTTAAAACGATGAAAGTCCAGAAAACGATCAAAGTACCTGTTCATCACAGAACAACTGATAAAAAGTTATCTTATCTTGATAACTTGACAGCAAGATTAACGTATGCCGTTCAACTGTTCTGCAGGAGATTGAATGAGAACGATAGAGTTCCAGAATACAGGTCGGATGTTAGAGAATTTTCTGATCATGTTAAAAAAGAAACCGGTCTTTCTGCTGGTTTCATCCAACAGGCAGAGGACAAGGTTCTTTGGATGTATAGACAGTACGAAAAGGAACATGATAAGTGGGAATGGTTGATGGAAAAAGCTAGAGATGGTACAAGATGGCACAGGAAGTTGAAGAGCAGAGAACCTTCTGTGCCGAACCCCGATAAATCGAACAAGAAGATACCTACTCCATTCGATTATCGGACTGGCAAGGTACAAAGAACGGAAGATCTCGACCTGACAAGGTTGGTGGTACATATATCGACTTTAAAGAAAAGGGAAACTATCGATGTGCTGCTCAACCCTTCTGATTGGCATAAAGAACAGTTGGAGGAGGCTGAAGAGATAAAGACCTTCGAGATCGTCCATCATCCTGAAAGAGAATGTGAATATATGGTTCATATCTCTTGTAAATTTGAAACTGAAACCGCTCGGACAAGAGCTGTATGTGGTGTGGACTTAGGGATCAATCGAGACCTATCAGCCGTGCTGATAGATGATTACGGTGTAAAACAGTTCAACATCATTAGGAACGAAAAGTCAGAGCGGTTGGAAGAACTTGACGACAGAATAAGTCATCTCCGTAGAGAAGAGAAGTATGAAGTTTTGAAGAAACTGCGAAATAAGCGTGAAAAAGTTGCTGAAGACTATGATAGGAAACTGGCAAAACAGTTTTCTAAATCGATGCCTGACGGTACTGCTGTTTTCTTTGGTAACCCTAAAGAGATACGCTACCACAAGTACAGAGGTAATGGCGATAAAGTCGGTAGAAAACTTCTACAGCACTGGTCATTTTCTCGTATAATTGATAAGTGTATACTAAAATTGAATGAAACAGGTAATGTTGGCTTAAGGGCTAAGGAATGGAACACTTCAAGACTTCATTATAAATGCGGTAAGCAGGTGGAAAGGCCTTATGAGGACTCTTTCCAACGTATTAAATGCTCTACGTGTGATGATGAACTTGACGCAGAATTCAACGCGTCAATCAACATCGCTGTGAAGGGTATATCCCAATACAGCGATAAGTCCATTGAGTCAGATAATTTCTGGCAAAACATGGCGGGGGTCACAGATGAGCTGGCCCGAACCATGGATGATTCTGAGTTAGAACCTCGGATGAGCATGGAAGCTCCCGGCTTAAGCCGGGAGTAGTTCACAAGACATCTCCGACTCGATCAGGAAGATAAAGGTGTTCACTAGAAACATGGCTTTCGAGGAGTTCACAGCTGACGAGAAAACGAGGGACGCGGTACTAAGAAACCTCGAAGTTATAGGGGAGGCTGTTAAGAACCTGCCAGATGAGATCAAAGAGGATAATACTGAGATCGATTGGAAAGGAATTGCCGGTCTCAGAGACATCCTCTCGCATGCCTATTTTGGGATCGATGATGAGATCGTTTGGGATATCATCCAAAACAAGATACCGAAATTGGAAGATAAGATAGATGGATTGATGGAAAAGGAATGAAAATCCGCGATCAAGTTGGCAGTCCCCTTCAAACCGAAACACTCGACCACATACCGAGCTTTTCACCTAAAACCACCAACTTTACAGAAATTATCCCGAAATTTATTTATATCATTTCGACTTTAATTCAAAAACATGTTCGATTACAGACTTTCACCGAAGGAGATCGATCTTCTCTCTAAAATATGCAAAAAAGAGATGAGTATAGAGGAATTATCTCAAGAGATATCACTCTCATATTCGAGGACCAGCGAACTGATAACTAGACTAAAAGATAAAGGATTCGTCACCAAGACGGGAAACCTAAAGAAGAGCATAAAAAGAGCCAAGACCGAACACGCTCAACGTTTCTGTCAACTCACCAAAACTTTTCCACACATAGATTGGAAAGACTTTCTTTCACATTCCAAAGCGGAGATATTGACACAGATCTGTTCATCTAAACAAAACATCCAACAGCTTTCAGATATCACAGATAAAACTGAGAGAACGATAAGAGATAACCTGAAAAAGCCGAAAGAGATAGGTCTGGTAAAACAAAAGAACGATGATTTCAAGATAACAGAGAGATTCACACCGTGCTGCTCTTTCCTGAGAAGCTGGAGGTATTTTTACAACTTATCTCTGAAAGACGAAATAGAACCTAATGCATCGATAGTTCAGCAGAGAGGTCTAGAATTCTTGATCGAATCCGATTCTCCAATCTACAATGAAAATTTTGTTGAAACCGGCCCCTCGCTTCTTTCAGATCTAGATGACGAATTGATTTACACCTCTTACACTTATATATACACCAAGAGAGGATTAGCTCTTGAAGAACATCTAAACAACGCACTAAGAATAGAAGGGGACAATGAACGCATCAAAAAAAGTGTTAAGAAGATCGCAAACCAGGAAAATATATCTATAGATATGAAGGAGGTCTCGCCGTGAAACTTTACGGAGAAAAGAAAATAGAAGAAGTCTTCAAAGAGATAGATGAACACTTGGAGGATAAAACAGAAGCTTATCTGCTTGGAGGAGGAGCGATGATCCAACACGACTTCAAGACCGCTACAAAAGATATAGACCTGGTATTGGATAAGCAGGAATATCTAACGACTCTCACCAGTACTTTAAAAAAGATAGGATATGAAACAGTACCTGAGTTGGAAAGTTCTTACGAGAAGATGAAAGCAAAAAAGGTTCTAGAAAGGGAGAACAGTCCCCGGTTCGATATTTTTCTCGAGATCGTATGTAAAAAACTCGTTCTCTCTGAAGGTATCAAAAAGCGTTCAAGTAACTTCATCGATCTAGATAAACTCACGATAAAAATACTATCAAAAGAAGATATATTCCTATTCAAGATCGTTGCGACTAGAGAAAGAGATATGGAGGATGCAAGTAGATTGGTTGAATCTGGTCTCGATTGGTCCGTCATAGTGAATGAGACCGATGAACAATCTGACCACACAGAAAGAAAATGGTTTCCTCTACTTTATCAGTCCATAGAAGAACTAGAACAGGAATATTCTCAGGAATGTCCTGTAAAGGATGAGATCTATCAAAGAGCTATGAAAGACCTCGAAGATGTTAATCTCCCGAGTTAGCAGTCACCATATGATCATTTCCTGCTCCTATCTACCTGACCACTCCCACCACAGTATTTACATTCACCAGAACCACGACACTTCTTGCAACTATCGCTGACTAGTCCCAGTCCAAACAACCCGTGCTTCTCTCTCCCAGTTCCATCACACCTGGAACACTTCCCCGTTCCTCCACATTCTTCACATTTCTCTCCCATCTATACCAACTCCTTATACTCTACAACATGATCCCTCCTTTACAATATAGATTTTGACCTTTAGAGCCACTAACCCTGATCATCATCGCAATCACCCCCTCAAAACAACCGTATTTCACACGCATCACGAGGGCTCTGCCCGAAGTGAAAGAAGGAATTTCCAATTCCTGCGCAACAAACGTTTGCTATCCTCTTACCTAGAGCCATGATACCGCAAACACAACTTATCACTCTCCAACTTTTCCAACAAACGCCAAATCTCTGCATCACGAGCGTCTCTGACCGAGGTATTTCAGGAATCACATTCCTGATACCGAAGGAATATGTAATATTCCTGCTGGGAAAGAAGGAATCTACGATTTATGCGCAAAGAACGTTTGTTATCCCTTATTTTTTCGCAAACAACGTTTGGTACTTCGCATCACGAGTGTCTTTGACCGAGTGAAATGAGGAATTCATTCCTCGGCACGCGAAAGACATTTGGTACGCCCGACTGATAGACAAAAAACAGAGATCAAACCCTCATCTCAAACCCACTAATACAGATCAGTACTAATCTAGATTAGTATTTCCTCTTACCTTTCATCCTATGTAGGTGTTACACAATATTCGGTCTATGATTGTGTATCAATTACACATTACCTAGCATACTATCTTTATACGCCCCACTCCAAATCGAAACTAACCATCTTCTGTCATGACTTCGTGAAGATACCTTTTAACAACAGTCAAAAGTTGATCTCTTTTCCTTTCGACTCTCAAGTCCACTATCCTTTCGATCTCTTCACTAGCAAGTTCTAACTCTTTTTTCTTCAAAAGTTTCCGGATGTTTACAAGATCCTGCCGGAACTTCTCTTTACTCGGATCTTTTTCAGTCCTGTCAAGATGGGCTTCAGCTTTCGTCACAACTATATGTTCCACACTAGGTACATACACACCTTCGATCTCTTCAGACCTATCTATCATATCGTCTATCACTTCTCTGGTCAAAAATTTCTCTCCACCCGCATCTATCACCTCGATCGTCACTTCTTTCCCTTCTAAACTAGCGATCAAAGTTGCTGTACTTCCACCGATCTCGATATTCAAGGATCCGTCTATCCTTTCTTTTATCGCTTCTAACTTATCCCAGTATTCTTCGAATGAATCATCGTCGATCGGGAACGGCCTTACATCGATATCTTTTGTTTTTCCTACTGGGCCTAATCTATAATGGACAGCGATACTCCCCAACACCAAGATATTTAAATCCTCTTCAGAAAATATCTCACTCAATTCGGCGAGTATCCTCTTCTGTTCTTCTTCTCCGATCATTTTCTCGCTCTCTCTTTTAAATTCTCGAAACCCATCTCTTCTATCCATTCTTGGACAAACAGGGGTCTTTTCAGTTCTATACTTTTAAAGTTGCCCTCACTGTAACCCTCATATCCCAATCCCGCTAACGCGGCTCTGAGCTCCGAGTTCAGCTCTATATCTTTTAATATATTTTTACCAGCCTCCACTTCTCTCTGACTGTACGTGGAGAGTAATAAGAGAGCAGAATCTTCTTTTGTAAGGATTTGAAAAGTAAATACTGTTTCGAAAATCTCTTTTTTAAGTTTTTTAGCTCCTGAAAAGTCATAAACAAAGTGGTCTATATGTTTCTGATCTATATCTTCATATTCTTCTTTCAATACCGGGATGACCCTTTCAGGAGAATAATCAGTATATCGATCAGCCGACAAACAGTAAAAAACATGATCGATATCTAAATACCTAAAAGCCGAATTTAACAGGATCAATCTGCTGTGATAATCGTCCACGGCCCATGTATTGATGGTTATATCTGGCTCAGGAGCAAAATACAGGCCTCGTTTCAATCTGACTAGCAAGTTGAAATCCGTGGCTTTTTTCAAGAACTGATTCTTAGTGTTTTGATCTGAAAAATTTTCATTTATATCACTGCTTCTAAATTTCATAGGTAGATCTAAAGCTAAATATTCCTTCACAAGCCATTTAGGCGGGATCTTCATCTTGTTTTTGTTCACTTTACGTATCTTCATTTTGTTGATACACCTACCAATCTAATTACTTATTTACTAATTAACTTATTTATTAGTTATTCATTAAGTTATTTAAATCTTGCTACTTTTAAAGGTTTTATGTTCGAGATATATCTTTTAATGAGAAAAAATCTTTAACAATTTTGCCGAGCTATGATTTTGCTTATAATTACCTATTTATTAATCTTTGATAAGATTAATTATAATTAAATTATCAAGAAGCCCTTATTGTTTTAAAAACGACCTTTTGAAACCTGACCACTCCCACCACAGTATTTACATTTCCCAGAACCATGACACTTCCCGCATTGCTCTTCTATTAAACCTAGGCCGAACAGCCCATGCTTCTCAAGACCAGTCCCATCACACCTGGAACACTTTCCCGTTCCACCACATTCTTCACATCTCTCTCCCATTTATACCAACTCCTTAGACTCTACAACATAATCGCATCATCACAATATAGATTTTGACCAAAAACCGACTTTAACCGATCTTCTTATCCTCCGATGATCAACCCCCTCACAACCCACATCCATCAAACAAAGCAGTTCCAACCATAACCAGAAACCAAAATCAACAATATTGTCAACCATCGATTGATATGTTTCAGGAATTTGATTCCATGCTAACCTTTAGGTTTTCGAGGAAGAGTACAGGACTTTATCCTTACCTCTTCGTTTGCACTACGGATGAAAAGGGAAGTTATTACCTAGAGAACGAACAAGATCTGCTTGTGAGTGAGGAGAGACTGCGTTTCTCCTTAAAGTCGGCAGTTCCTCCTCCAAAACCTTTTTCTAAAAAAAAAGCTAAACTAATTTCCCATCAACCTTAACTCTCACAGTTACTTCACAAAACCTCCACCTAACAAAACTCTATTCGATCACATACCTGTACCCGTGACCCGCGCAGTAATTCACGTTCTCCGCGTCTCTATCAGCATCCAACCACTCTCCGTCGACCACGAATGTGAACTCGTTGAAACCTCTCGACAATCTATCTTTTTCCACCTCCAGTTCCCAGTGTCCATCTACCCACTCCATCCTCCAGTCTTCTTTCTCAGCTTCCCATCCCATGAAGTTACCGACGACGAACACATCATCCGTATCGCGGTGATTCTCCAGTATGAAGACGACTGTGTCCTCCTTCATCTCGTATCCTTTCTTACCCATGCCATCCACCTTCCATCTACTATATATAAAAGGTACTTTAAAAATCTTTAAACTATTTTCACCTTAGTTAAGCTACCATTAAACTCCCAAGGAACCCGTATTTCAACTCATACCATCCTTGAACTTGTAAACCAAAGCAACGCTCACCAGAAGCCCGATCATGAAAACATGAAGACCGGCGGTTCCTACTAACATACCATTATCAGATCCCTCAACTTGATTTTGTACTATCCTACCATCTATGATCGTTCCGTTCCGGATGTATATGTTAAAACTACTCTCTATCATATACGAGTCGTCTTTGACCACTTCGTTATCGCAGTGATCTCCCTCTGAGCCGTTATTTTGCCAGTAGTTATCCTGATTGTCGAATCCCTTATCATCCTGCCAGGAGAGATATTTGAATCGATAGTTGGGAAGGTCAAAACTTGCAGTTAATACTATCGAATCGGTACTTCCATCGTGCCTGTAACTCACTCCGTCGATTTTACCCAGAGTTTCGTTAGTCACATCAGAGACGCCGAAGTAATCAAAGGCGGATTTAGCAGCTTTATAGGCTTGCTTCCGTAAAATTTGGTTCTCTACCTTCTCTACATCTTGAAGATCATACCAGGGGAACAATATAATTCCGATCAAATCTTTATCTTTATCGAATATAGCCTTAAAAGAAGTTTGTAAGTCAGGGATTTCTTCTACTCGTGGTTTAGGTGGTAAGTCAACGAAGTTCATTCCACCACCCATCGTTTTGCGGTCCGTGAGCCTCCAACTTTTATTGACCAGAGCAACACTATAAAAGGTATCCAATTTTTCCTCATCGCCTGTAAGGACACTTTCTTCCTTTTCATATACGATAGGTTCTAAACTATCGGAGTCTCCAAACCTATCTGCGATCTGGAGGGCCTGTTCTTCCATATCGCCTTTAAGCTGCATAGAAGAGTGTTGTGGAGCCGATATATTAGATACGAACACGCTAGTTATTTCATTCTCATTTTCATCATCACAGATATGGTAGTTATTAGATTCATCGTATTTGAGGCCTATTTTTACCCCTTCATCATTTTTGTAGTCATGATCGGGATAAGATGGATAGTCCTTCTCCATCCTTGATGTATTAAGCGCCGTACCGTTATCCTCAATCCTATATTCCTTTTCACCATCAACTACCTGCCAGGTTGAGTTTTCATTTGTAGTGTATACTTTTGCATCATCATTTATGGAAACATCGTTATCTCTAAATTCCTCCACGATCCTATCATCGATAGTACCATTTTTTAAGTATTGCTTCATACTCCGATTCATGCTAAACAGAGAGTCATAGTCGATCCTAACTCCGAGATCGGTGCTCAGGTTCAATCTTCCTAGTATATCCTTGCTTAGCTCATCAGATCGGGGGCCTTGGAAGAAATATTCTTCCGATGGGTAAATCAGATCCTCAGATACATTGATAGGTGATGAAACCGTGCGAGCACTCTGAGAAACATCAGGTATTTCCCCAGACCCTCTGACCGGGATCGTTAGAGATGTGAATAATGAGATAACCAATACAAAAGTGAGCAACTTTTTTATCATACCCTTTCACAGAAGTAATAAAGTATTTTTTTAATAAAAATATTTTGGTCGAAAGATAAGAGAAAAATAGAACTCTGTGAAGTTTTAGAAAGTTATGAGCAAGAACTCTATGGGCTTTAGCCCCTAGATGAATTGCGATTATATCTGTTTTTACAAGATTATATATTTTCAAAAAGTGATTGGTAAAAGAAGGGTACGGCGGTACCCTTGCAAGCGCTAATATAGCGCGTTTTTCGCGCATTTCTATATTAGCGTAGCTTATAAAAGGATTTTAGAGGAAAAAAAGATAGAAAGAAAGCGTTATGCGCATTCGGCAGGTGCATGTAATTTTCACATGCAGTTACGCAGGAAAGGAATTTCCTGCTCACTATCAGGAATCTCTGATTCCTGAGCAGTTTTCGCCGAAATATAGAAAAAAATGTCTTTGCGATAAGAGCTGTTAGACGGCTATGTAGGGTAGTCATGAAGGAAAAATCTAGAAAGCTAGGCATCAAAAAGCTATCGAGTACGGTCCAGACCATGTACGTTTGTTTTTGAGCGACTGTAAAAATTATAGTGTTGCAAAAATAGCACAGGAACTCAAAGGGCACAGCTCGTATATCTATAGGTGAGATTATAGAGGAAGACATAACTCATCACAAATTCGTTATCTCCTCCTCAACTAGTCAAAGACACCATTGAATTAAGCAAACCATGTGTCTTTGACTATAAATCTAAAACTGTTGAACATTATATCGAGAGACAAAAGCAAAAACACTGGAAGCATGATTTAACAAATCTCGATGAATCTTACTCCGGTCAACAAACTCTTGAGTGCTATAACTAATCAACCGGCTCAAACGCCACCTCCTTTAGGGGGTGGCTGTTTACAACTGCTGTAAACATCATCTTTAGTCCACACTCACATCCAACCCAATACCTTTTCCAGAGAGCAGAGTGTACCTATATTCAAGCCCTGATCAACTTCTTCAACTCCATCTAATTCTCTATCTATAAGACATGGGTTGATCCCGGCATCATAGGCTCCTAAGAAGTCTGCTTCATAGTCGTCGCCGATATACAGGATCTCAGGAGGTTCGACCCCCATCAGCTCTATCATCTCTTCAAATATCCTCTTATCCGGTTTAGATATCCCGAGATCACCTGATATGACGACCTCTTCGAAATATTCACTTAAACCGGTTTCACGGAGTTTCTTCCTCTGCTGATCTGAATCACCGTTCGAGAGCACACCCAGCCTGTATCCGTCTAAACCCTTGAGACATGGCTCAACATCGGAGTAAAGTTTCCATCCTCTTTGGTAGGCGTCTAGATAAAATTCGAAATATCTCCGGGCAGTTTCTTCATCGATCTCTTCACCCATACGCTCGAAAACTCCCTTCAATCTCAGGATCCTCTGTTCTTCAAAACTGATCTTCCCGTCCAGATATCTCTGTATATATTTATCGTGTTCTTCTGCCCAGAGGTTTATGAAGTCCTTTAGAGCTTTTGAACTACCACGGAAATACTGTTCATAGATCTCTTTTATACCTTTTATGACAGCGCCCTCATGGTCTAGAAGTGTACCATCGATGTCGAACACTACTGCCTCTATCATCAATCTCCAATCAAAGAACTTGGATATCAACTTATTCCATGACTGTTAACGGTTATTCTTGTGACCTC
>JAGXLF010000053.1 GCA_018334835.1 Thermoplasmatota archaeon
AGAACAGGCGGGAGTTGGCCCTGAAAAGACAGGGTGTAAAGCTGACCCAACTCTCCCGTGAGGGACATCTTCTGCCCGAGAGGACTGAAGATGGAACAGCAGATGATATGGTTGCTAACCCACTAAGCCGTGCTTATGGTAAAAGACCATTGAGTGCTGAACTTCGTAAGCTTCCTTCCACACCGAAGGTGGATGCGTCTCCTGTGAAGGAACGTTACTCAATGAACGAAATGGACGCCCCGTCCTTTAGGTCGGGGAGGAGGTCACGAAATACCTCCTATGACGTTCTATTATGCAGAAAATCAGGAAAATTTATAAGGTATAACTTTGTTATATTATATAAGGTGAAAAAACATGACTTTGTTAAAAAACCTTAAGGAGTTCTTCAAGGGAGCATTGGACTACAATAATCCCTCTGCAGGGTGTGGATGTGGTGGTATCGGTGCTGATCCAACGGCAAGGACATCCTATTCAAAGAAAAAACGCGAATCCCCGATAGATGATCGTTTTGAAGAGGTGTAAAGATGGGAGCAATAAGAAAAATTAAAAATTTTTTCAAAGGCGCCTTTGATTACGACAATCCATCTGCAGGAGATGGCACTAGTGGATCAGTATCTGCTCTTTCTCAGTACAACAAGGAATATAAAAAGAAAATCAACAACTGAGTTACTTTTCTTTTATTATAAAAAAGACATATTTATTTCTTGGTAGTTTCGGTCTGATTGATTATCTTGAGGCATCCGTAAAGAGTTTTATTAACTGGAGTTTCGATGCCGAGATCATTTCCCATTTCTATAATCTTTCCGTTTATTGGATCGAGTTCCAGTTCCTTTCCTTTTTTCCTATCGTATAACATCGAGCTTTTCATCGGTCCAGCCTCTTCAGCTATCTCCATAAGCTCATCGATGATCTTATCTTCGTCCATCTCAACACCAGAAGCGATACCAACTTTTACTGCCTCCTTTATCGAGGATTTGAAAACTTCACGGGATTCCTTAATGTTTAAAATAACATCAAGAGAACTTTCTGTAAGAGCTGTGATCGCATTCAAGCCGCAATTGAATGCTAGCTTTCTCCAAAGTACCTTTTTTATATCTGTCGTAATACTACATCTAATAATCGATTCTTCGAAGATTTTTTTGATGTTGTTTAATCTCTCTGAGATCTCTCCGTCCATTTCCCCTATATCGATCCTCCCTAGGGATTCATGATGGATAATACCTGGTTTTTTCAATCTGGATAAGATATAAGCTACTCCGCCAACCACTTTTTCTTGTCCGTACATTTCAGCTAATATCTTTTCGTTGTCAATGCCGTTCTGTAGAGAAAGAATCGTTGTGTCATTGCCTATCAAGGGCCTTATCTGTTCTCCAGCTTCTTCAGTATCGTATGCTTTAACAGTGAACAATACCAGATCGACTGTTCCTATTTCTTCGGGGTCATCTGTTGCCCTAACAGATATTTGAAAATCCTCATGAACCGTACTTTTCACTTTGAGAACGTCTTTTTTCAATACTTCTAAATGATCTCCCCTAGCTATAAAACTAACATCATTACCATTCAAGGCTAGTTTTCCACCGAAATATCCTCCGACAGCACCCGCTCCCATAACGCAAATCTTCATGATCTCACCAAGATGTATTTAAACTATGAACTACGGTCTGTGAATTAATAATTTTTCATTGTAGTGAGTGTATATTCAATTCTACCTTCCATTACCCTCCACGATTATTATGGTTATTTCGTTAACATCGGTTTCGCTATTAAATTCTATGGAATCCTCGTTCTACTTTAAAATAGTGAAGAAAAGAGATTTTTATTCGGTTATCTCTTCTAAAGCTTCCTTCAGATTTTCCACGTTCTCCTTCCACTCCTTGTCTCCTTCACTCCAAGGGGTCGAGACCAGCGAAAGCCTGACGGCGTTTATCGGTTCTCCATAAAAGGCTTCTGCCGGAATAGGGACGATACCATACTGCTCATAAGCTCTATCTATGAATTCCTTTCCATCCATCTCACCGGTCCTCATCAGGACATATAGGCTCCCGAACTTTCCGTTATCGGGAAGGATCAGTGGAAGATCGTTGTCTATGAGGACATTCAAGCGGTTCGCTAGAATTTTGTCGAGCCATTTATACGTTTCTTGTTTTTTCAAGAATTCAGAAAGCACTTCTTGACCTATCATGAATCCTGCTGTGGGACTGCTCAACTCTTCACGACCTAAGATGTTGTTCATATTGTCTATCCATTTTTTAGGCCCGGTAGCAAATCCGAAACGGAGCCCAGCGACAAGGCATGTTTTAGAGATGCTGGACAGTAAACAGATATGGTCAGAATATTCGCTCAAGGTGGAATTGAATCTCTCCAACTGTTCTCTAAGAAAATCATCATTGAACTTCGCCTTACCATCGTTCAACTTCAGGATCGTAAAGATATAGGGCGCGTCCCATATCACGCCGCCCTCATTTTCAACCATGACTTCGACCACTTCGCTGAACAATTCTGGAGAAACGTATCCGGACGGATTATTCGGCATGCTGGTATAAAATACAGAACCCTCCTCGACTTTTTCTCTCAATTCATCGATTTCTGGTCTCAATTTTTCGTCAACATCTATCTTTATCGGCTCGCAGTTGTTCTCTTTTATTATAGGTAGAGCTGGTGCGTATTCCCATTGAGACATGAATATCTTCGTGCCTGGCTGTATAGATCTTAAAGAAGCAGATAAAGCTCTCTGACCGCCAGGAGTTACGATCACTCTTTCTCTGTCCTCATGCTCTATATCGTGAAAATCCTTAAAGTATCTCAAAGCTAAATCTTTCTGTTTATCCAATCCTCCTGTTGTTGAATAGGATAACCCTCTCGGCTTTTCGAATGCTTTCTTGATCCCCCGCTCCATAGCTTTAGATAGGCTTTTCAACTCTTGGGGAAGATCAGTCCCGGTTTGGATGTCCATATCCATGAACTTTAGGTTTATCGGCATCTGTCCCACATTACCGCTTGCAAAATTGGAAACCGGTAGGCCTTTTTCTTTCCTTTTAGAGGCCTTCGCCATCGCATCTTTGATGGCTGGAGGTTCCGAAGGTTCTCTCAAATATTTTGTCATCTTAACTCCCCTTTTATATAAATACACGGAGTGACAATTTTTTTACAGATTATTCTCTTCACTCCTAGATAGATAAATAAGTTTTTGATTCTTAAGTTTTACTACCCTATTTTCAACAAATGTCCAATTCATCTATATGTTCGCTGAGTTTCTCAACGCCGATAATCTCTTCTTCCATCAGAGGGACCCTTCCCATCACTTTTTTATCCATATTTTTCTTTATCTCGTTCAATATCTTTTTCTCATAGCTCTTTCTCTCTTCAGTAGCAGTTTCACTAGCAATTCTGTTCAGAACTATCCCCGGGATGTCCACCCCCATTTTTTCTAAAGATTTTATCGAATCCTTTGTTTCTAACATAGAAAGTTTTTCAGGAGTGATCACCGGGATCACAGAGGACCTGTTTAACAATACCTTTCTTCCGAATTTCAATTTATTTTCTCGACTTTTCAACCTCTTTATCAGGGGATCATCATCTAGATCGACCTTACTTTTTTCTCCGACCCTACCCAGTTTTTCTAGATTTTTTTTTCTC
Source organism: Thermoplasmatota archaeon (assembly GCA_018334835.1). Taxonomy (GTDB): domain Archaea; phylum Thermoplasmatota; class Thermoplasmata; order Halarchaeoplasmatales; family Halarchaeoplasmataceae; genus Natronoplasma. The sequence continues at coordinate 3,637 of JAGXLF010000053.1, forward strand.
CTCTCTATCAATTGTTCGGACCAGGAACTCAAAAGTTCTGGTAACTGCAATAATCTCATCGTTTCCCCTGTCGGTGCGGTATCAAAAACCACCTTATCATATCTCTTAGATTCTTTTATGGTTCTTATCAACGCATCTAACAAAGCCGATTCTTTAACACCAGGTGAATTATGGGTCATTTTGAGGTATCCCTGGAGTTTGTTCATCATATCTGGACCTACAACCTGTTTCATCTCTTTTTCGATTTTTTTCCTGTGGCTTACCGCTTCTTTAGAAGCATCTATCTCCTTCGCCCAAAGGGCCTCTTTGATCTTTTTTTCTTTTTCATCCAATGTAGTTTCCAAGATCTTGTCCGTGGAGTGAGCAGGATCCGTACTCACTAATAGGGTTTTTAGCCCCCTCTCTGAGCATTTCAGTGCGTAAATGGAACTGCAGGTCGTTTTTCCCACTCCGCCTTTTCCGGCGAAGAAAACAAATTTTTCAAGCTCTTCCAAGGAGGCCACCTCTAGAATGTATGGAAATCATATTTTTGTTCAGCATCCCCTAAAAATTCCAGTTTGTCCTGGGTCAACCTCCACTGCCATGAAGGCAGATCCCTAGCTATGTAAGGCAGTAACTCGGACATGTAGTATGCATAGGGATTCGGTACGCCTATGAGATCAGAAAAACACATCAATAAAAATACGTCTTGGTCTTCATAGGCATCTTTTTCATTCATGCTACCGTAATCTAGACTAGATTTTAAGAAGTCCATCAATTCTTTTTTCATGATACCACTTTCATATCAACATGTGGTAGAAGCCGTTTTTTCATACTCATCTACCAACTTTTCAATCAACTCTTTTCTCCTCATTTCACCACCGCCTTGTATACCTTTTAGCCTCGCTATCTTTTGCAGCTCTTCATCAGTCTTCTCTTCCAACTGCTCTTTGAATCTAGTCATATCGACCTCTACCTATATTTAATAATTCTCTTTTCGGATATATCAATCTTTAGGTACCAACATTTATATATCAACCATATCATATTGATATCAACATGAGAAAGACATATTTAATGAGATTGATTTTTAATATATTGTCACTCATAGTTATAATTGGGGCCATAACCCTCTTTTATCAAGGGGGCGAGTTTTCCCTAGCTGTTCAAGTGATGGTCGCAATAGCGATAGCTTTAGCTATTGTATCCGGATACTTTAGATTAAAATATTGAGAGTTTCAAACTGATTTTTTTACTTCCGTAAATATCTCTGCCGCTAAAGTTACGACCAAAACGATTATACCTATCGTAATGAAGATATTTCCTATCCTCGGGGTGATCGATTCTTCCATACCACTGAACAATCCAAGAAGATATCTGGCGAGATATCCAGCGACTACGAGACCAAAGCCGGTTCCGATCCACGGTGCAAATTTCAATCCCTTTGACTCTTCGTCTGTACTTTTATCGTCTTCTTCCATGATATTCAATCCAGATATTAAAAATAAAAAGTTAAAAGGGTTTATGCTTCTATTCTTCCTCAATCACTTCTCCTTTCTTCACTCGAGAGTAGGCCTTGATCGCTAGTATTACTAAACCCGCTTCACAGATCATCATCGCAGAGCCAATTATCACCAAAGAGATCGTACCTGCTTCCTGCCAATTCGGTATCCAATTCTGGATCAAGTTGTACATCATAGCGGCGCCTGCAGTGATTATCATGAATATCATCGGAACAACAGCGTACATGGAATTTCTTTTCCTCTTGTACAGCCACACGCTTATCGTCAGGAGAGCCAGACCCGCTAGGATCTGATTAGTCGCTCCGAATACTGGCCACAATACAAGTCCCGCTGGAGCTCCGGCGTAATCCTGGAGCGCCAGGAAAGCCATCACAACTACAGCGATGATCGTGCCTAGATATCTGTTGTTAAGGGCTCCGACATTATATGCATCACCTAATTCTCCGATCACGTATCTCTCCAATCTGACCGTGGTATCGAAAGTCGTCATCGCAAAGCTCACCACTAGGACTGAAAAGAATCCCAATCCATATTCCGTCGGTATCCCTAGACTCTGAACTAAGTAAGCTCCGCCCTCAACGAATGCAGATACTTTAGCTCCAAGACCTGCTGCACCTCCCCAAGAGGCATAATGGCCCAACCATTGCTCTCTGGTAGCCATTCCCACAGTTGCGGCAACGACCGCCGCTGTGGCAAGTACGCCTTCTAATAACATTCCTCCGTATCCTACGTATTGTGCATCGCCTTCACTTTCTAACTGTTTAGGTGTAGTCCCACTTGCAACTAGGGAATGGAATCCTGATATAGCTCCGCAAGCGATCGTTATGAACAGGAACGGGTAGAACGGTGGAGCTCCTGATTCAGCACTTCCTCGGAATGCGGGTGCTGCGACAGATAGGTCCACATCAGCGGCGAAGGCTGCACCGATCAGTCCCACGAAGAAAAGCGCTAGCAGGAAGTACAGCTCGTGGGCATTTATAAAATCTCTCGGCTGCAAAAGTGTCCAAACAGGTAGGACGGATGCAAAGAATCCATAAATGACTATAATGATTATCCATGTCTCGAGACTGGTACCTATGAAGGTCTCGGCCGGCATCTGTATCGGGTAGTTCACACCTATGAGGATCGTTACGATCATCGCAGCTAGAGCAGCTAGTCCAGCAATATAGTGGTTCACGTCGTACTTGTACATCGCTATACCGGCTATGACCGCCAGGATCATCTCAGTCCATATGGGTATTACAGCGACAGGGTATAGATCGAAAAGTACACCAATCACGATTGCGAATACCGCACCTACTAGGGCCAAAAGGAAGAAGGTCACTATCATCATCAGGACTCTCGCTTCCGGGCCGATAACGTCTGCTATAAAGTCTCCTATGGATCTACCTTTTTCTCTAAGAGACATCACTAGAACACCGAAATCGTGTACTGCACCGATCAAGATGGTACCGAAGACGACCCAAAGTAGTGCTGGAACCCAACCCCAAATAACAGCGAGGGTCGGACCGACTATAGGTGCTGCACCGGCTATAGAAGTAAAATGGTGGCCCAGAACTACTTCTCTATTTGTTGGTACATATTCGATTCCATCTTCGAATTCCTTGGAAGGCGGAGTTCTCGTGGGGTCTAATATGTATATCTTTTCCGCTAGAAAAGTTCCGTAGAATTTGTAGGCTAGTATGAATAGAACAAAAGCGAAGACCATCATGACGATTCCGTTCATTTCCATGCTGGTCACTCATCTAGATAAATGAAGAGGATAAATATAAAAGTTTTGTTTTATAACAATCTTATATAAAAAATTAAGCGGCCAGTAATTTGTATAGGAAATATTAGAAAAACCTTGAAACTCCTTCTGATTTTCAAATGTCTTTAGAGATCAATTTTTTTATCTTAAAAAGAATTAAAAAATAAAAAAGAGTGTTTTAAAAAGCTCTGACTTCTCCCCAACGACCCTTGAACTTTTGCATAGATTCCAATTCGTGTTTTAATATTTTGTAGTGGCCTTCTTCCATGTGGGCTAGGTAATTTGCGGTTTTTTTCAATTCTTCATCATCCAACCTATCTGATAGATGTTCGTAGAACTTCTTTGACTCTTTCTCGGACTCCATCGCTTCCTGAAATAATTCGCCGATCGCTTCACTCTCCATTTCGATATCTGGAGCGGGCTTCAACACTTTTTCAGGTATATCTGGTTCTTCATCAGGGAAGTGTTTTTTGAACAGTTTTCTCAATTCTTTTTCGTGACCCTTTTCCTGTTTCTTAAGAAAAGCCAGTTTATCATGCAGTGCATAGGAAAAATTTTCTTTAGCCACTGCACCATACTTTCTTTGAGCATTTATTTCAGAAGCTATCCCTTGTTCTAAAAGTTCCCTCATATCCATATCTTCTATATCTTTCAAAATTAACGCCTCCTGCACCTGCTTATATAGTTTTGTTCTCCATATATAAATTTTTGTGAGCATAAGGCTTCATCCCGAAATAAGAAAAATTAAAGATCAATGTAGGTCAAGTGAGCAGATATCTCGAAAGGGTAAATTGATATAGTTAGAACTCAATTTATTTCTTGCGGTTTTTACTGAAAAATCCTAAGATTTTATATTGAGTTAAGGAATTATTATTCCTCTATTTTTGGAATACTAGATTCCGAAACTATCAGGAGAATTTTTGAATCTCCTTAAGTAAACCATCCATCACAAGGGAACCTAACCCCCTATTTACCTGCTGGGTTACCTTAGGGTTCTTCCGCAGGGTGCTTTGGTAAAACGAACCGTTTTCCCAGCATCGATGCGGTTTTTAGAAAATTCCAGTCGGTCTCAAATCAATTATAATTATATACATGTTCAATTAAAAAATTTTATGAAGCTAGGTGGACCGAAACACTAATAAATAGAATTATTCTAAGAAAGAATATGGATAAAAACCTTGGTTTTCATCTAGTTGGTGAAGAAGAGATCAAAAAAGGAAAGACCACTGATATCTATTTCGAAAATACTATGGATATCTTTGAACAAAAAGGTGTTGGAGACGAAAACGTGGTCGCAGAATTCACGGCTTCTTCATTTCCTTCAGATTGGAGTTGGGCTGTATTCTGCGGACTAGATGAAGTTCTACATTTACTCGAGGGCAAAGATATAGATATCTATTCTTTGAAAGAAGGGACTATCTTTAGAAGTGAAGGCCGGGACGGTGTTTTTACACCGGTACTCTGGATAGAAGGACCTTATAAAGAATTCTGTATCTATGAGACTCCGATACTCGGATTCGTCTGTCATCCTACAGGTGTAGCGACAAAATCGGCTAGAGTGAACAAGGTTGCAGGAGATTCTACAGTGATGTCATTCGGTATAAGGCGTATGCATCCTGGCATAGCGACAGTGATAGATCGATCCGCGTATATAGGGGGTTGTGACGGTATCTCCTGTATCGCCGGTGCTCAAGAAGTCGGTATAGAACCTCAAGGTACTATGCCCCATGCCCTCACGATAATTTTCGACGACCCCAAAAAGGCTTTCGAAGCTTTTGACGAGGCTTTACCTGAAGATGTACCTAGGATAGCCCTGGTTGATACTTATTACGACGAAAAGAAAGAGACGATGATGGCGGTCGAAGCCATGGGAGAAAACCTGTACGGTGTTCGATTAGATACGCCTTCTTCTCGTAGAGGAGATCTCGGTAAGATAGCTGAAGAAGTGATATGGGAGCTAGAGAGAAAAGGCGTGGAAACAAAAATAATCTGTTCTGGAGGTATAGACGAGTATTATATACCTAAACTGAAAGAAGCTGGTGCAGATTCATTCGGTGTTGGAACTTCCATATCCAACGCGAGGACTGTCAACTTTGCCATGGATATAGTGGAGAAAGAAGGAGATATGGTCGCAAAGAGGGGAAAATTCAGTGGTAAGAAGCAGGCCTATAGATGCCCTAAATGTTTCACCTATGATATTCGAGCATGGGATGAAAAGGAGAAACCAGAATGTGATTGTGGCTCAGAGATGGAACCTATGCTGGAAAAGGTCATGGAAGACGGTGAGATAATAGTGGATTATCCTGAGGCGAGCGAGATTAGGGACTACGTCCTAGATCAACTTTCAAAGGTTGAAGCAGATTGGCTGGAATGACCAGCTCAAGGATTATCCTATTATCTAAAATACAATGTCTTCACTACATAGATCGCGATCATTATTCCAACGATTGAAATAAGAATGATTATCAGTGGTTCTAATGTGAAGCCGGGTATCACTTCCTCATCCTCGGCTTCCCCTCCTACATTTATAGTAACGATTTCATGATCATCACGACTCTCTACTCTTAGCTCGAAATCTCCTGTTTCCTCCTCTGCTGTCCATATTAACTCAACACTTTTTGACTCATTAGGTTCGAGCTGGATATCTCTTTCGTCAATTTTCTCACCGTTGATAAAGAACTTTATATTCTGAGTTTCCTCGATATCTCCTGTATTGGTGACAGTATAATTGACGACAACTTCCACATTTTCTTCGAATTCTTGACCGTCTTCTGGTTCATTTATTTTTACTTCAAAATATGGATCTTCACCTATTTCTATGGTCTCTTTATCTGAATCATCATCACTCTCTACAGTGAGTGTTCTTTCGCCATAAGGTTGTTCTGTCGTCCAATTGAATTGTTTTCTATCTCTCTCCCCGGGATCTAACTTTACTCCTTCCTCTGTTTCTATAAGGTCCTCATCGACATAGAATTTAATATCTTGTGTATCCGTTGCTTCTTTAGTATTCTTTATCGAATACTCGATACTGATCTGTTGATCTTCTCGAAGAACACTGTCTCTATGT
>JAGXLF010000002.1 GCA_018334835.1 Thermoplasmatota archaeon
ATGATCAAGTTTTCCTAACCCAGAGCTGGCAGCTTTACGCAGAAGCAGGTATTTTCGGCATGGGCGATATTTATACCGTCGCGCCGAGTTTTAGAGCTGAGAAGTCTCGGACTCCAAGACATCTTACAGAGTATTGGCATGCGGAAGTTGAAGGACTTTGGTTAGATCTTGAAGATTTAATAGAACTAGGCGAAGGTCTTATCCTCAACATCGCGGAAAAGGTCTTAGAAAAGAACAGAAAGGAACTCAAAAATTTAGAAGCAGACGTTGAATATCTTGAGGACCTCGAGAGCTCTTTTCCGGTGATAACCTACGACGAGGCAGTAGAAAGATTACAGAAGGATGGCATGGATGTCGAATATGGAGAAGACTTCGGTGTCCCAGAAGAGAAGAGATTGACTTCATTTTTCGATAAGCCAGTCTTTGTCACCCATTATCCTAAGGAGATCAAAGCATTCTACATGAAGAGAGATGAAGACGATCCATCAAAGGTATTGGGATATGATCTGATGGTCCCACACGTCGGAGAACTGATAGGAGCTAGTGTCAGAGAAGTTGACATCGAATCGCTCGAAAAAAGATTGGATGAAGAAGGTGAAGACCCCTCCATCTACGAGTGGTTCCTAGACACTAGGAGATACGGAAGTGTTCCCCACGCGGGTTACGGACTTGGTATAGAGCGAGTCATAATGTGGCTTTGTGGTCTTGATCACATCAGAGACGCTATAGCTTTCCCGAGGACGCCTAATCGGTATCGGCCATAGATTCTGCGTAATCGATGTAAACATCTACTACTTTAACTAACTCGGGAAGATCTATGTATTCGTCAGGTTGATGAGCGACGTCAACTCTACCCGGACCGAATATGATAGTGTTCTCATTATTCTGACAAAATCGAACCATTTCCGTTCCATAGGGTACGGCCCACGTTTCAGCATCGGCTATCTTTATCAAAGTCTGCACAGATTCCTTACCCTCGTCGAGTTTAACAGATTCTAGAAACTGTATCTCTTTCAACTCGAATTCTTCATCTATCGGATCGAATAGATACTTTTCCAATATTTCTTTATCGAAGTGATCTGGGAACCTGACATCAACTTCGGCTCTGCATGAATCCGGTATCACGTTGGTAGCTTCTCCTCCTTCGATCACGTCAACACAGCAGCTCATCTCGTCCTGTCCTGCAGGGATATTATTCTTTCTGCTTAGACTTTCTAATATTGGCAAAATCTTAACTATGGCGTTCTCTCCTTTTTCTGGCATACTAGCGTGGGCATTTTTGCCTTCAGTTAAGATTTCGAATTGGTAAACTCCTTTCTCCTGATTGACCACCCTCATATCGGTGGGTTCGCAGACTAGAACAGCTGAAGCCTTTGTGACTTCGGGTCTTTCAGAAACATGTTCCGCTCCATTCATCGTGTTCTCTTCGTCTGTAGTGAATACTATCGAAAAAGGTACGTTTCTTTGAATGAGCTTTTCCGCAGTAGATATTACAGAAACACACGGCCCTTTCATGTCTAAAGTTCCGCGGCCGTACATCTTATCCTCTACGATCTCGCCCTGCTCGTGTTCCCATCCATCTCCTATCGGTACGGTATCGAGATGTCCAGAGAAACATACACCACCTTCGCCGTAGGAAGCAACTATCACTGGATTGAAATCCTCTCCCTCGATCACTTCATAATCTAGATTTATATCGTCGAGCAAAGAGGTGGTGAATTCGATTATCTCTTCCATCGGTCCTTCGCTCTTGCTCTCGATCTTTACCATCTTACGCAGGTTTTCTTCTATAAATTCTCTCATTTCTAACATCTCCTTTTTCATATCAATATTACCGCTACATAAACCGCGGCTAGTATCAGAGCGATCAATAATCCCAAATACATCATCTTTTTAGCTACGGTTTTGTCTTTACCGAAGATGATAGGTATCGGCCCTATAAAGATAACGCCACCATAGCTAGATTCCTTCTGTGTTTGTTCTCCTCTTGTGAATTCTTTTTTATCTCTCATCCTATGATGTCCACTAAAGAAAAAAAATAGAGGTATACTTACGAAAATGAGAAGTATGCCCAGTCCGAGATACAGCCCTGTGCCGTATATTATAGGTATGATGAAGAAAAGGGCTATCTTTGCCTCGCCTTCGATCAGACTTAATATGATCAAAAGTATTCCAGACAGAAGGAAGGCTGCTGGGATGATGTTTCTTTTATCCATCTCGTTAAGTTATGTGTTGAATCTTTTAATAATTTGTTGCTAGTTTCGTTACTTATTCGAAAAAGTAATTTACTCCCGATGAATTGAAACATACATGAATTTTGATCCGCTAGAATATCCGTATCCTTCGAGAAGATCATTGAACTATTCTAGAAAAGGCATGGTCGCGACTTCTCAACCACTTGCTACTCAGTCAGGACTAGATATATTGAAGAAAGGTGGAAATGCAGTAGATGCAGCTGTGGCTACGGCAGCGAGTCTGACCGTGTTAGAGCCCACTTCTAATGGGATAGGTGGAGACGGTTTCGCCATCGTTTGGATGGATGGAGATATACACGGTCTCAATTCCAGCGGCCCTTCCCCCGAGAGTATAGATATAGAAACGGTCAAAGAAAAGGGTCATGAAGAGATGCCAAAATTCGGATGGATCCCCGTCACTGTTCCCGGTATCCCTGGAGCGTGGTCTGCTCTCTCAGAACGATTCGGGGAATTGCCCTTGACAGAGGTCCTGGAACCCGCTATAGAGTATGCTGAGGAAGGTTATCCTGTTTCTCCAATACTTGGAAAGTACTGGCAGGCAGCATATGATACTTACAAGGAAGAGATCGGTGGCAAAACAAAATTCGAGAACTGGTTTGATACCTTCGCTCCGAAGGGTAGAGCTCCTGAGATAGGCGAGATATGGAGATCGACAGATCACGCACAAACTCTTAAAGAAATAGGAGAAACAGGCGCCGACTCTTTTTACAAAGGAGAACTCGCTGAAAAGATGATCGAATTTTCTAAAGAAACCGGTGGTTATCTGAGTGAAAAAGATCTTGCAGGATTTTCTCCCGAATGGGTAGATCCTCTCAATATCGATTATCGTGGTCATGAAGTATGGGAACTACCACCGAATGGTCAAGGGATGATAGCTCTTCAGGCTTTGAAAATATTGAAAGGTTTTGATTTTGATTCTAAAGATTCTATTGAAACATACCACAAGCAGATAGAGGCCTTGAAATTGGCCTTTTCGGACGGTAAGAATGTAATAACGGACCCCGATCACATGAGTGTAGATCCAGAAGATATATTGTCTGAAGATTACGCTGCAGAGAAAAGGGAAATGATAGGCGAAGAAGCGATAGAACCGGAGCCGGGAAGATTGGCTGAAGGAGGAACAGTTTACTTAGCCGCTGCGGACAAAGATGGTAATATGGTTTCCTACATCCAGAGCAACTATATGGGATTCGGTTCTGGTTTAGTGGTCCCAGAAACAGGCATAGCATTACAGAATCGGGGAAATACCTTCTCACTCGATTCTTCTCATCCTAACTGTCTTGAACCCAGTAAAAGGACATATCATACTATCATACCTGGATTTCTTACCAGAGATGGGGACGCTGTGGGTCCCTTCGGCGTGATGGGGGGATACATGCAGCCCCAGGGTCATCTTCAGGTCGTGATGAATACACTCGATTTTGATCTCAATCCACAGTCAGCTTTGGATGCGCCTCGGTGGCGATGGCATGAGGATAAAAAGGTTTATTTAGAGAAAAAGTTCCCCCACCATATCGGCAAGGCTCTCTCTCGGAGAGGACACGATATTCAATACTCATTACATTCCGGAAGTTACGGACGCGGTGAGATAATCTGGAAGATGAACGATGGGGTTTACGCAGGTGGTACAGAACCGAGAACTGATGGGCACATTGCCTCTTGGTAAAAGTTCTATTACCATCATCCAAAAAACAGTTATACCTCAAACCTTTTCAAATTCACTCAGTAAAAACCATTCTTTAAAAAAACTCGTAAAGGGCCCATAGATCAGTCTGGCAGATCGCCACCTTCGCAAGGTGGAGGCCGCGGGTTCAAATCCCGCTGGGTCCATCTCGTTTCACTCGATGTCTCTGCACGGGATTTGAAAACTAGCTGGAATCTTAGATTCCAGCAGCTCACAGATCGTAAATGATTTGTTCTTCCCGCTGGGTCCATTTTCTTTGAAAAATGGTAAGTTATAATCTTCGATTCTGACGGGTCCATCATCATTACGGTTCAAAACGCTTCTTGTAGCCTTCGTGGATAAACTCATTTAACAAATCTTCCAACTTTCCTTTAAATTATATCCCAAGGAAAGCCACCGGTGGGATTTGAACCCACGACCTGCTGATTACAAGTCAGCCGCTCTGCCGGTCTAAGCTACGGTGGCGAGTGGGAAGAAGGCTACTAATTACCCTAAAATAAGATTTTTGGTCCATCTGATCTTTAGATCACAGATTGTCAGACGGTTTAAACACATTCCTACAAGGTTAAGTTTACAACTATTGATCCTGAGATATCAGATTTTAAGGGGGACAAACAAAATATTTTGTATGACAAGTTTTTAATTGTATTACTTAATTTTCTATTCAGAAGAATAGGAGCTGATTAACATCGGAGGAAAATATTTATATAGTTTATTTGCATATGTACATTTGTCCTACATTAAGGGTAAATAAGTACTACAATAGGTGATACACGTAAGACAAAATAGCTATGAAGGTGTTTGAAAACATGGAAAAGAAAATTTCGCTGCGAGTGGCTGACGAGGACCTAGAAGTAATCGATTCATTCATAGCTAGGCATGATTTCAGTAACCGATCTGAATTTTTGAGGAAAGCCGCTCTCGATTTCATAAAAAGGTACAACCCTCCAGTCGGTCAGAAAGAGATCCCAGAGAGCATCACGTTACCGAAACAGATAAGGAACAATATCCAATACCTTATCAATATGGGGCACTACAACGATTGGCAGGATGCTATACATGAACTAGTGAGAGAGGGATTGCTAAAAGAAGATATCGATAAACTGAAAAGTCAGTATGACACGGTAGGAGAGTTGAGCAGCAAAGTGGAATCCTTTAAAAGGATGTCTGAAGAAAAAAACGAATACATGAAGAGATAGCACCCTGTAGTTGTAGGACATTAATTCGAACCCCCGAATATCGGAGGATAATCAAATGGAGGAGAAAAGCCCCGAATACCCCGAATCTGAGGAAAAATTTGTTAGTGATACAGCAGAAGATATCTTGGACTCTCTTCTGTATAAGTCAAATCTCTACGTAGTTGGAATTGGTGGATGTGGATGCAACACAGTAGAGTACATCGCAGAAAAAGAGCTCGACAGTGTTAAAACTGTAGCGATCAATACCGACGAAAGAGTGTTAGGTGAGATAGACGTCGATAGACAGATGCTGATTGGCAAGGAACTTACCGATGGAAATGGAGCGGACGGTGATCCTTCCATAGGAAGAAGAGCAGCAGAACAAAGTGAAGGACAGATATTGAAAACCATTGACCAGGCCGATATGGTGGTCATCGTTGCTGGTATGGGTGGAGGCACTGGTTCAGGTGCCTCAGAAGTGATCGCAGACCTCGCAAAGAGAAACGGAAAGATGGTCGTTACCTATGCAGTGATGCCCTTCTCTGCTGAAAAAGAGAGATACGAAAAAGCTGAATCGGCACTGGAAAATATATCTGAACTGAGCAATGCTACTACGATCTTTGAAAACGATGAGACGTTGATTCACTCGGATGAAAGCCCAAAAGAGGCCTTTGAAATGGCAGATAGGATGCTCTATCGCCTCGTGGAGAAACTAAAGATGAACTATATACAAGAGTTCTTCGAGGAGATAGGACTAGATGCGATGGGTCTGTCAGAAAGCGTCTCTGAAGCCGAAAAAGAGGAAGAGAGAGAGGTCGAGCAACCGCCAGTCCTTGAGGCGATCAAATACGTAGACGAAAAAGAAGAAAAATCTCTTGATGGCAACCTAGAAAATTACACTCCTTGACTGATAGATATCTAAACCCCTTCCCTCTTTATCTTTTTTTAAGAAATGTTTCACACTTTGATCGGAGTAAATTTTCTGAGTTATGATCCTAGAATAATTTTTCTTTCGAGGTTTTTAGGAATTTTTCACTATAACAGGCAGATATCTTCTCGAAATCATCTATCGGCTTATAGATGTGTGCTCTGTAGTTTTTATTTCTACCTCTTCGGGAACCCCGTCCCAACTTTCTTTCACATATTCCGATTCGACGATAGTGGTAATACCTCCTCTCACGTTCCAATCACCTCTCACCTTCATATATCTAGGTTTGATCCTTTCAACCAAGTCCTGCTTTATCTTATTAGTGGCATTCTCATGATATATCTCTTTATCCCTATATCCTACTAAATAATATTTCAACGACTTCAACTCTATCAAATATTTATCCGGTACATAGGTTATAGAGATAGTTGCAAAGTCCGGTTGCTCAGGTTTTCCAGGGCAGAGACAGGTGAACTCAGGGGAAATTATCTTTATCTTGTAATCTATATCTTCATATCTATTTTCTAAAGTCTCTAACTCCATTTTACCATCTCAGCATGTAAAATCGAGTTGTTAACTCTTTCTATATAAGATAAAAAAGATATAATATTTAAAAATTCGATAAGCTATAATTCTTCTCTCAAAATTTATATATCATAGTTGGAATGTGGTTATTCCCTGTATAACAAAATTATTGGGATATCTATGAAAACAGCTGTAGTCGCCTTAGGTGGAAATACTCTTGTGAAACCCGGAGATGAAGGTACGGCCGAACAACAGTTCGAGATGATGGAAAAAACATGTGAGAAGTTGGCGGAAATGATAAAACAGGGATATGATCTCGTTTTGACACACGGTAATGGTCCGCAGGTAGGTGACATACTCCTACAAAATGAAATCGCCTCTGATTCTGTTCCTCCTATGCCCCTAGACATCTGCGGGGCTCAGTCTCAAGGTCAGATAGGCTATATGTTTCAACAGACTTTAAAAAATAAACTTAACGAGAAAGGAGTGGAAAGAAATATCTCAAGCATCATAACACAGGTCGAAGTCGATAGAAGCGATCCTGCTTTCGAGAAGCCCAGTAAATTTATAGGTCCCACTTATTCAGAAGAAGAGGCTGAGAAGATAAAAAGGGATAAAAACTGGGCGATCAAAAAGACAGCTAGAGGAGAGTATCGAAGAGTGGTGCCTTCCCCAAAGCCTCAGACTATCGTGGAATCAGCGATCATAGAAGATCTAGTTTTCAGTGGTGAAGAGAGTTATATCGTTATCTCAGCTGGTGGAGGAGGTGTTCCCGTTTTAAAGGAGAATGACCGTCTTATGGGTGTCGAAGGAGTGATAGACAAAGATAGAGCTAGTGCTGTTTTAGCAAACGATATAGATGAAGATTTTTTTATAATGCTCACTAACGTTGAAAACGTCTACCTGAACTTTAACGAAGATGACCAGAAAGCTATCGGCTCTATGGATGTTAAAGAAGCTAAAAAATATTTAAAAGATGGACACTTTCCCGCCGGAAGCATGAGGCCCAAAATAGAAGCTTCGATCGATTTTCTCGAGCAAGGGGGCAAAAAAACTTTGATCACAGATCCAGAAAACCTTCTAAAAGCTATAGATCGAAAGACGGGTACTTACATCTATCCTGAGTGAGAATCATGAAAGGTACTGAAAGAGTGAGAGATCTTAACGAATCAGTGATAAGAGAAATGACGAGAAAGGCAAAAGAGTACGATGCGATCAATCTTTCTCAGGGTTATCCAGAATATCCTACTCATGATCATATCTTAGAAGAGGCTAAAAAAGCTATAGATTCTGGGTTAAACCAATATTCTATCACCTGGGGAATGGAGACCTTAAGATCAAAGATAACCGAAAAATTGAGAGATTTCAACCACCTTGAATATGATCCAGAGTTTGAAATAACAATTACCTGCGGAGCCAGCGAAGCTATAATGTCCGCGATATTGGGTCTAGTTGAAGAAGATGACGAAGTTTTGATATTTCAACCATTTTATGAAAATTATGTGCCAGCTGTCTCCATGGCTTCTGGAAAACCAAGATTTACAACTATCGGTAGAGACCTAGATATAGATCGAGAGGATATAAAGAAAAAAGTAGGAGAAGACACAAAGGCTATGATATTGAATACACCCCATAATCCTACTGGAAAAGTGTTTCAAAAAGACGAATTGAAATTCATCAGAGATATCTGTATTGACGAAGATGTCCTCTTGATCACAGACGAGATATATGAAAGGATCATCTACGAGGGTGAACATATTTCTCCAGCTAGCCTAAAAGATATGAGGGAGAGGACCGTAACTATCGGAGGCTTCTCAAAAGTTTACTCTGTAACGGGTTGGAGAGTAGGATATGTAGCTGCTCCAAAAGAGTTGATGAAACCCATACGAAAAGCTCATGACTATACGACGGTTTGTGCACCTACTCCATTTCAGAAAGCTTCTATAAAAGCTCTTGCTCTTCCAGAGGATTACTATGACGAGATGGTCAAATACTATTCTAAGGGTAGAGAGATAGTCTACGAAGGATTAAAGAAGACTGAGATGGACCCTTTGAAGCCTGAAGGAGCATATTATATGCTCGCCAACATAGAGAATTACGATATGAACGATAGAGAGTTTGTGAATCATCTGGTCAAAGAAAAAGGCGTTGCGATAGTTCCTGGGACTTCTTTCTTCGATGACGGGGGAGAAAATCTCGTTAGATTCTGCTTTTCACAAGAGATCGATTCACTGAATACAGCTATGGAGAGGATCAGGGATAGTTAATCTCTTATTCCAACAATTTCCCAGGAGTTCTAAATTCGCCACTCCAGTAGAGTATGGCCTCAGATCTTTTAAATTCCTTAGATTTCATCGCATTTACTACTTCACCGACGAACCAATGATGATCGCCGGTTTCTATTCTTTTTTCCTGTTCACATTCAAGGATCAGTGGACATTCCCGGACTCCAGGGACGACTGTATTTCCGCCTTGTTCTCTCGTCAGATCGAAATCTTTGAATTTATCTGTATCCTCACCAGAAGTGCTTCCACAATCTTTTACTTCTTCTAACATCTCTTTGTCCGGTATATTTACGGTAAATTCTCCATGTTCCTCCAAAAGTTTAAAAGAGTGTCTTTTTGGAGAGATTCCGATCCCGATCATCGGAGGATCGATGGAAAAAACATGGACCATCGCTACGGTAATGAGATTTGATTTATTTCCCGTTCCTGTTCCAACCAATACAGTAGGAAAGTGAGGAAGGAATTTTATCCCATCTCTAGGTGATATCTCGTCTTTCATATTTCCGTATAATTCTAAGAAATAAAGAATTTTTTGTGTATTTTCTTAAAAGACTTATATACCATCTCCTCATAAGTCAAATCATGATAGAGAGACCACGTGGCACAAGAGACTTTGAGCCAGATGAGATGGAGTCTAGGAAGTGGTTAGAAGATAGGTTGAGAAAAAAAGCCGAGAACTTCGGATACCGAGAGGTTCTGACCCCTACATTCGAACACATCGAACTTTTTCTAGAAAGATCAGGCCCATCGATTGTAGAAGAGATCTACTCATTTGAAGACAAAGGAGGACGAGAACTAGCTTTGAGACCCGAATTTACCGCATCAGTTATGAGGATGTATTCAGAAAGTCTAAGAGGCGAACCTAAACCTCTAAAGTTGTTTTACTTTGGTCCTGCCTTTAGATACGAAAGACCGCAATCTGGAAGGTACAGGGAGTTTTGGCACTTTGGCACGGAATTGATAGGTGCAGATACTCCAAGAGCAGACGCTGAGAATATCGCATTGGCTTACCAATGTATGAAAGATCTTGGACTTGATGATATCAATTTACGAATCTCCAACCTCCAGATACTCGAAGATTATCTTAAAAAATATGATTTATCGCGGGATGAGAGGGAAGAACTCTATCATATGATCGATAAAGAGGAAACTGATAAGATTGAAGAAAAATTCGATCTAGACGAAGAATTTTTTGATCTTTTAGATTTACCCTTTGAGGAGGTATCTTCTTTTGTTGGTGAGTCTTCATCTTATGAACACCTTAAAGAGGTCATGAAGCACCTCTCTTATTACGACATTGAAAGAAGCGACTATATGATAGATCTCAGCACGGTGAGAGGACTCGATTACTACTCGGGCGTGGTTTTTGAGATCGATGCGGAAAGACTCGGTGCTCAAAAGCAGATATGCGGAGGGGGAGATTACAACCTCGGAGATATTTTCGATATCGATATATCTTCAAAGGGATTTGCGATCGGTTTCGATAGACTGCATCTAGCGCTAGAGAGAGAAGATAAGCTTTTCGATAAAGAAAGAGAAGGATGTTACATAATACCTATCGGAGAAAAAAATATCTCATATTCTTACGAAGTTTTATCTAAACTTAGAGAAAATAATCTAAAAGCCGATATCGACTTAAAAGATAGGAGTATCGGTAAAGCTATTGGGTTCGCGGACAAGGCAGGATTCAAGTATTCTATAATCATCGGTGAAGAAGAGGTCAAGAATGAAGAAATAGCACTTAAAGACATGGAGTCTGGAGAGCAGGAGAGTGTAGAAAAAGAGGAAATCATAGGGGCCATATAAGATGGTCGATATCGGATTCAGGTATCTGTCCGGGCGTGTGAACAAATTGGTTTTCGTCGTGTTTGTAGTTATTCTATTTTATACACTGAGTCTTTTTATTGTCCCATTGACTCTTGAACCAGGGACTGTCGAAGGATTAGACGGAGCTGCTAACCGGATAGTGCACAGAGAAGAATGGGAGGATCTGCCATATTATCATCGCGCAATATATCTTTTTAGCGATCTAAACTGTCATCAAAAACACGAACGCTCTTATAGTTTAAATGGTAATCAGATGCCAGTATGTGCAAGGGATGTAGGTATCTTCATCGGTTTCAGCTTGGGATTTCTATTAATGAGTTTTGTTAGAGGTGCTAGGAATTTAAAGGATATACTTTTAGATACTATGAATCTAGATACTAGTATATCGGAGATTAAGAAAACGATCATCTTGATTATCCTCGGAGCTGCCTTCACGCTTCCTTTGATTCTAGACGGTTCTATACAGCTCATTTCTGACTATGAAAGCTTTAATGCCTTTAGAACTTTTACCGGATTATTATTCGGGTTCGGCTTTTCAGTCTTCATCTCCGGTATCATATTATCCTCTTCACCATTTGAAGACTATTAGTTAGTTTGAAGGCAAAGCTTATATAAGGTTTAGTAACTCACAACGATTGAGGATTTACAATGACTCACTGGCAAGGTAAATCAAAACGAAAGCTAACAGGCGGTAAAAGAGTCTATCATAGGAAAAAGAGAAAGTTTGAGATCAGCAGCGATTATGAATTTCCAGTGCTCGCTGAAGAAAAGAAAAAGATTGTCAAATCACGCGGTGGAAATCAAAAAATACGTGTCGTAGGGGCGGAAAAGGCCAATATCTCCGATAAGGAGGGCAATGTTAAACAGGTTGAGATTAACAACGTGATCGAGAATCCAGCAAATCCAAATTATGTCCAGCGGAACATCTTGAATAGAGGGGCCATAATAGAAACGGACGAAGGTAAGGCTAAAATCACATCTAGACCCGGTCAGGACGGAGTCATCAATGCTGTCCTAATAGAGGATTGAGGATGGCTAGAAGAGAGAGGAAAACTTGGATAATATTTCCAGAGTATTTTGACAAACAGCTTTCAAGGTCCGAAAGTAGACGTGTCCCAAAAGAACTCGCAGTGAACTCACCCGATATTGAAGAGATAGGGAAGATATTGAACTCATGGGACATACCTAATAGGATAGAAAAGCACCAGCACCATCCATCAACTTGGTACGAAGGGAACGGTAGAATCATAATACCAAAGCAAAAGGGCAGCAAACAAAAATTGCTCAAAAAGATCAGTGAAGAGTTGAAAAGCCGTAGGAAAGACTAAGGCGTGTCTCTTTTTATCTTCAGATAGTCCACATCTCCATCTTTTACTCTAGCATATAGGAAATCTTTTCTAACACTGTGGGCAACCCTTACTGCTCTACTCACTTGATACCACTGACATTCATAATCTTTCTTCAAAGGTTGAACGATATATTCCGCATGTTTTTTATCAGGATTAGCTGGATAGGCCCTGAAAGGAGTCCCGTATTTAAAACCAGTTTTTGGTATCAATCCTCGGTCTCTCAGGTCTTTATATACTTTATACTCTGTCTCAAATTCACCTCTATTTTTTTTGTATATAGATCTCAAATCAACTGTAGTCAAGACCTCTCCAGTATTAATGTCCTCGACAGTTAGTATCTTGCTTTCTGTCAGATATAATGTTTCATAGATAGATAATCGAAGGGTATCATTTTCTTTAAAGCCATAGAAGTTATCGTCGTGAAGTCTTTCAAAATCCTCTTTAATTATCGTCCCATCTCCAAATAGAGACCCCTTTAACTTGTCTTGATCGAATCTTTCGACTTCGCCTTTTAAGTCAATCGTCGAAAAAATATAGTACGTGACATCTCCTTCTTCATCAACAAGAGCTGTCATCATTGTCTTGTCTAGATTTGAGATCTGTTTATTGGCTTCTATTATCTGATTTATTTTGAAAGTATCATTTTCTCGATACGTACATAACCAGTATTTAGTTGGAGTCTTGTTGGGTCCTCCGCCTCTGGGAAAAACTCTAAAAGATGCGGGATCGGAAGCCTTTTTCAAAACGTAACCTCTCATCCTCATATCTTTATAGGGAAGATATTCTCGATGGAAATCTTCCTCTGAAATCTTTTCGATTATTTTTTCTCTTCGTAAATCGTTTCCATTTTCATCTGTGATCTCCAGTCGGTCAGCTTCTAAAAGATAGAGACCTTCGTACAGGTCCAACTCCAGCCCGTTATTGGACAAAGGCTGCCCGAAATATCCTTTACTATATAATCTGTTGCCTTTTTTCTCGTCTTCTACGATTATTTTGGCTTGTTTCAATATTCCTGTCAAATATGATCGGTCCCTTCAAAGGAAAGGAATTATAAAAGGATATTCTTTTTACCTGGTAAACAATGGCCACTAAATTCCTAGTGATATCAGATATACACGGGTCTAAAAGGAGTCTGAACAAGATAAACGCGGCCTATCACAAGTACGAACCTGATTTTTCAGTTCTGTGTGGAGATATCACCCATTTCGGTAAAAAAAAGATCGCTGTTGAGATCCTTGAAAAAATTCCTACAGATGTGATAGGTGTCCTAGGAAACTGTGATCCAGGTCAGATAGAGCAGGCTTATGGTGAAACTGGAGAGGAGTACATAGAGCTTAAGATTACCGAAAAAGATGACGTAACGTTTATAGGTCTTTCCGGTTCCAATTACTCTGAGGAAAAAGTTCAAACTTTTGCAGAAAGATCTGAAGGGATAGATGTATTTGTTTCCCATCAACCGGTCTACGGTATATTGGACGAAAACTCGAAAGGCAAGCATATAGGTAGTGAGAAACTCCTTCCTATCATAAAGAAAAACGAACCCAAACTAGTTTTGAGCGGTCATGTTCATGAAGATAAAGGTATAGTCGAGAAAAAGGGTACTGTTTACATGAATCCCGGTCCTGCGGCTGATGACAACCTAGGTTTAGTAAAAATTGAAGATGAAAAGATAAATGCAAAATTGATCTAGATATTTATTAAAAATTTAATTATTTACAAAATGGCTAAATTTATTGTTAATTACCCGTAATCTTAGTTTTTCATATTTTAGACATAAGTAATTAATCTATATATCCTAAATTTATTATTACAAACTATATTATCTTATCTATTTTAGGTATTTTAGAAACTATGTTTTTGTATCTAAATCAAATAACTATATTAAGATATAGATCAATAATATATTTTTATAATAATTATAGATTCCTTTTCTAGAAAGGAGCGAAATTTTTAGACGTAATATCTAATATAAATTCCGACGTCTTTCTACTTAATATATAAGTATTACGTCGCATTAGTTATGTTTTCCGACATCTTTGCCTTTGCATATTTAAAGGTTAGTAATTTTCCCTTCGTGTTTTTCAAAGAGGTCGATCATTCACTATTTTTTCTCTAAAGAGGGTATCCTCCGCGGCTTAAAAAACGTATTTTATCGAGTTTTACGATTTTTCGGGTGTTTTGCGTAAAAAATGGATAACCATAAGAAAACATTTTTTCATTATATTTTAGTATTAATGTTTTATACCTAATGAATTAAACAAAAAACAAAAAATTGGTTATTTATTAAAATTGAAAAACCATCAATTTACTTTTTACCATAATATTTTAGTATTAATCTATTTAGCTAAACAAATTAAGTAAAAATTGAAAAGAAGATACATTCTCTAAAAACCTAAAACTCATCTACTTCTCACCTATAAGGATCAATCTATCCGCTTCTTCGTCATAGGGATCGCCGTCATAATTTCCATAAATTTCGACTGAAGAGAACCCGACCTCTTTTAACATATCCTTCAATTCTTTAGCGGAGTAAACCCAATGAGATATATTATATTCCTTTTTACCTTCATCAGTTATTAAAATCCTTCTGTTTTTCATCCAAGACCAGTTCTTCTCAACACACCTTTGCACCAAGGTGAATCCATCATCTGTCTCTAACCAATCTTTTTCCTTAAAGATACGTGCTAATATCTCTTTGCCCATAACGTCTATAATGAACTTACCGTTGAATCTGAGAGATTCATAAACATTCTCAAGGACTCTCATATTTTCATCTTCATCCTCAAAAAAGCCAAATGAAGTAAAGAGGTTTAAAACAACATCAAAAGCCTTTTTTCTTTTGAATTTTCTCATATCCTCTTTTACGAATTCGATATCAAGACTTTCATCCTCTGCCTTTTTGTTCGCTTTCTCTAAATAGTGTTCGGTTAAGTCTACACCTGTTACATCATAACCTCTCTTTGCTAGTTCAATAGAGTGTCGTCCCACTCCACAGCATAGATCGAGTATTTTCTTATCTGGATTTATGTCAGCTAATGCTTCGATTTTATCGATTTCTTTTGGAGCTCTTTCCATTTCGTCTATATTGAAAGGTGAATCTTTCCAGAATTCTTCGTCCTCATACCATCGCTCTTTAGAATTCATATCAATACCCCTTCTTTAGAGATGATTAAAGAGATAGCCCGGGACGGATTCGAACCGTCGTCACAGGCTCCAAAGGCCCATATGATTGACCGCTACACCACCGGGCTATAGCGAAGCTGTAGTTCGGGGGTAACTTGGAAGTGTTTCTTCCGAAGCACCACCGGGCTTCTACGAAGTGCGGTGGAAGAAGGAATGCTCGATTCCTACGAACCACCGGGCTTTTATGATTTTTACGTAGTGTAGTGGTCCTACAGAATTAGAAAAAATATATAACTGTTTTCACCAAACCATCGCAAATATGAACAGAGTCAACACAAATTGAAAGGTAAATGTCAATATCAACGCGTAAGGAACTGTACTGAAGATAGTTTCAGATACGGCATTCATCCTACCTGTGTTTATTGGGCCCATCAATTCCATACCATCCAACGTGTTAGTCTTGACTGCAACTTCTACTGGTTCCAAGTCCTTGATCGCGTCTTCTAAAAGTTCCCTGATATCTTTGATCAATCTTTTCGATGATATCTTCGAACCGAGTGGCTGATGGCTGTGCAACAGGGTATTTACCTCATGCGTATCCGTTGTATGTATCTCAGAGATGTCGACCAAATCTTCTATAGCTCCTTGTATTTTTCCTCTGAGACCTTTATTCATATTGTTGGCATCTACTAGAATTTGGGCACTCCGCTGTTCATCCACTTCGAACACCGCTACCTTGATACCTTCTCCGGCGATCCCTGTCTCTTCATATCCTACTTTAGAAGAGATCCCCATCTTGAAATTTTCCGTCTCTTCTTCATTGATCTCATTGAAGATTTTACCAGCGGTTCTAATTATCCTTTTAGTTCTTCGGGTAGGGTAAAAAACACTGCTGACCCTTCTTTCTCCAGAATTATGTGAATCTACAACTCCTACCTCTGGAAAATCGTGTTTCTCTCCTATCTGAGATATTATCTTTCCGACTGAAGCGTGAACATCTTCCGCTGGCTCTGGATAAAAAGAAAGATTTGTAAAAACGTTATCTCCAAATCGCTGAGCCCCGACTATCCCCTCCTCATCTATTCTGACGAATCGACTCGCTTTATCAGAGTAGTTCAAAAGTTGCAAATCTTTTCTTATAGATTCTGACAATTTCTTACAATCTTTTTCTCTTACTGGATTTACAGTGTGAGTCGAAGGGGCATGAAAAGTAAAAACATTTTCATCCTTTAGTTTCTCAGACAATATATTGGATAATCTAGATCCCCCAAGTCCTCTCAGCGGTCCCGGATGTAGACCTGGGATAACGAAAAGCGCTTTATGTCTTTTATCCTCTTTAGTCCTAAAGGAATAGATTGTGTACTCCACATCTCCTACGACCGAATTATTTGCAAAGAATTCTTCCAGCTCGCGTTTACCCTCTTCTTCACCGTGTATAGTCTTTATGATTATATTTAAAACTTCCAAAGTAGAAACTCCAAAATCCTTCTTGAAACGTCTATTTATGCAAGGGATGAGAGCCAACACAAAAGATAGACCTATCATCAGCGTTATCAGGAATCCCAATAAATACAATATGTTCAGATTAAAAAAGATTTGAAACAACGGTAAAGGGAGCAGAGATTGAATGAGACTAGGCAGTAAAGATCTCTTAGGATCATGTTGAAAGGCTCCGGTTATCCCTAAAAATCTGAAGGACGCAGGAAATGCCATAGATATGATGAAGGAACCTTCAAAAGATAGACCTAGATAAATCAATACCCAATAGAGCATAAGACTGGATAATAATGAAATTAGCGCTATCGATCCAGATTGCCTGAAATTCATCCGAACTTTATACGATCTCAGATATGGGAGGATAAAAACTGAAAGGATGCTGGGGACGAACACAATACTGAAGATCACTAGATATCTCGAGATCTCATGAAGAGGAAAAATAAAAGCATAGAACAAAGAAAGGATCGCGATAACGGGGAGTTGAATCTTAAGACTAGGAAGACGATACAGAAGGGATCTTGATCCTCTTTCCGATACCAAGACAGTATTTTCCATGTCTATACTTCTTTCAGAGCTCTTATCAGTTTTTCGAGTTTGAGATCGATATTAGAAGATTCTTCAAGGACAGTCCCTGTAACGATCACATCAGCACCGGCCTCTGCTCTTTTTTTTGCCTGTTCTGGTTTTCTTATGCCTCCCCCGACTATCAAAGTCATATCAAGATTTTTCTTGCAGGCCTTTATCATTTCCACGGGGATAGGCTGAGCAGCGCCCGAACCAGCTTCTAAGTAAAACAGTTCCATGCCCAAATACTGGGCCGCCAATCCGAAATTTACTGCCATTTCTGCATCATCTCGAGAAATAAGGTCGGCTTTTCCCACTTCTCCAACGGTCATACCTGGTTCCACAACGACGTACCCCATCGGGAGAGTTTGGATCCCCAATTTCTTGATGTGTGGAGCCCCAACGACTTGTTCTCCAATGACTCTGTTGATATCTTTCGAGTTGAGCATGCTCATGAAGTAGATGGCATCAACATGGGGAGAGATAGCTCCGGCTTCAGTTGGAAAATGGATTATAGGTAGATCAGTAACTCTTTTCATCTCTCTAACCGTTTTATCCAAATTTTCCTGAGTGATACCGGTCGATCCACCTACCATAACGGCATCAGAACCCACTTCTTCCAAAGCTTGAGCCAATTCTCCCGACTTTTCGGGACTCTGTTCATCGGGGTCAATCAAACCCATGTGAAGGGTTTCTTCCTCTTTTTTTTCGAGTATGTAATCAAGCACTTTCATATTAAGCCTCCAATAAGAAAGGCGATGAGAGCGATAACCATAGCCAATTTTATGAATTTCTGAGATCTCTCTGCAGATTTAAGTAATAAGAGGGAATATATAAAGATTGCATCAGCGACAAGCACTACTAAAAGATAAGATAGAGAGAGAGATCCAAAAATGTAGGGAAACGGGGACAATATGACTCCACCTACTATGAAAAAAGAAGCGGTCATCTCGGCCTTCCTAGGACCTACTCTCATGGGAAAAGTCTTTCTGTTTATATCTCCCTTGAGATCTTGGATATCCTTGACTATCTCTCTCCCAACCGTCGCTAAAAAAGCTAAGAGTCCGAGCAACGTAGGGAGATAGAGCTTTCCGTAGATCGAACCTCCAAATATGAAGACCATACCAGTTAGGGCCGATATTATCAGGTTCCCCGCTAGACCTTCTTTTTTGAATCTCGTTTCATAAGCTATCATCAGAATCACAGCGGATGCCACGATGATTTGAGGGATCCACAGTTCTAATAAAAAAGATAGAATTACACCGATTCCGAACATCACACCAGAATAAACTAGAGCAGTTTTGGGCTCCACTTTTCCGGAAGGTATCGGTCTACCTGGATGGTTGATCTCGTCGGTTTTTCTATCCATGTAGTCGTTAAGAGTATTTCCAGCGGCTGTAAAAAAGAAAACGACCATCATTCCGATAGCGGTAAAAAGAAGAGTTTGACGAGAAACGAAATCTGTCCCGAAGAGAGTAATCATGACTATCGGAACGCTGAAGGAAGAGATCAGACAGTTGAGAGGCCTCATTAGCTTTACGAAGGGATTCATATCTGATATCTAGATGGAAAGTGAGGAGATACTTTTATATCTTTGGCAGGTCTTCGAAAAAATGAACAGTAAGACTTTAATAATCCATCCTGATTGGTATTTCCCGAATCATGCCCTGGTAGTGTAGTGGCCGATCATGTGGCCCTGTCGAGGCTGCGACGCGGGTTCAAATCCCGTCCGGGGCGCTCTTTTTATCTCTCCATTTTTCAATTGTGTAATACTTTTTGAGTTCTCTCTCTTCAAAATTTCTATTATAGAGATGATCAGGGTAGATGTTTAAATATTTTATTTGGTATATCTGTGTTATCATCCAGGAATATCGATGCCTGTTTTGTGCCTTGGAGAACCAACCAAACTGTTGAGATAAAGAATATTGGCATCTCGAATATTGCTTCTCCGTAGTAGTTGAAATCCATCGTTATCATCCAAGTAGTTTTATCGATGTGCCAAAGCATGATCGCTGACATGTATCCGAACCATAACGTGGTGAGTAACCACATGCCTGCTTTGGCTATCCCTACAACACCATCTCTATCCATTTTATTATCGCTCTTTCTTTCTCTTAAAAGACTATTAGAAGACCGCCTAATATGTACTCCGAGAGAATCGGCATCTTTATCACTCTCCGATATATATACCATACATGTCTATATAGAAAATTCACCCGTGATACTAGATAGGACGTTTATGTTAACCCATACAGCGATATCGCACGAGATTTATCGATTCTATCAACACAAATAACGAACACTTTCACTCATCCCCTCATCGTTTCTATAAATACCGCTATACGCATTTGTATATCTGCGATGGAACCGGAAAAAGCTTTGGAGAAAGGAGCTTTAAATATCATCGAGGGTTCTGACCATAGACCTGTTTCTTCGTTAGCAGTTCAGGTAGTTGCATCTAAAAGGAAAAAAGCTTTGATCATGGATGGGAGCAGGACCGTAGATCCTTATTTCATGGTCAGGAAATGTAAGAGTGCAGGCCTTGACGAGAAAGAGATCTTGAAGAAAATAATGATATCTAGAGTGTTCACAGCCTATCAGTACATAGATCTTGTAGAAAAAGCTGAAGAAAAGTTGAAGGAGAGCAAAATTATATTCTTGGGCGTTGTAGTTCTATCAACTCTCTTTGAAGACGAAGAGATGAACCAAGAAGAGGGAAGATGGCTCAGATCTAGATTGATAAAAAAGATAAAGAAGTTGGTAAAAGAAGAAAGATTGTACGGGGTTATAGTTGACCCAAAAGTAGAGGTACTTCAGAAAAGGAATAGAGAAGAAAAAGACTTGTTAAATAGGGGAATCCAAAAAGGAAAAATATATGAATCGCTCTAGTGTCTCATCGATTAGATGAATCATAGAAGGATCATCAATCTCCCTCTAGCGGCGATTTTTTTTCTCCTCTTCCTTTTAGTGTTAGTGATACTTCCTCTTATCATCAGTGGAGTCTTCCGGATGCTGGGATTTAGTCCCTGGCAGACTTTTTTCCTGTTCCTCTTTTCGCTTATCGGAAGTGTGATAAACATCCCTGTGTATTCGGTAAAAGTCAAGCAGTCTGTCCAGGAGGCTCGGCTAGGATCTTTTACGGACTTTCTATACCCCCAGCGTTCTTTTTCTCGCCAAGAGATGAGATCTACTATAGCGATAAACCTAGGCGGAGCTATTATACCTGTGATTATATCTATCTACTTAGTCATCAATAATCCTCATCTGATGTGGCAGTATTTGGCAGGAATCGTGATAATGACTACTATCTGTTACAAACTAGCTCGGCCAGTTCCAGGAGTGGGGATAAGTATGCCTCTGCTCATTCCACCCGTAGTAGCTGCTCTGATAGCTATTTTACTTCCTGGATCTCCGCAACAAGCCATAGCCTACGTTGCCGGTGTGAATGGCGTCATAATAGGAGCAGATATCTTGAACTTGAGAAGAACTATTGGTATGAGGAGCAGAACACTCAGCATCGGTGGAGCCGGGACCTTCGACGGTATCTTCTTGACAGGTATCGTAGCAGTGCTTTTAACAGCCTGAACTATAAGAGATGTTCCTTTTATTGCACAACTCGTAAGATCTTAGTTCGCTTTTATCTTTTGGTCTACTAAATCGCCTGTAGATTTTAAAGTCTTTCTCATACTTTCTATAAATTCTTCATTATCTAAAAGAGAAAAACCTATAGATTTTCCATTTATGACTACACACAACGGCATCGAAAATATACTTGTGAATTCTTCAGGTTCCTCAAAAGGTACTATCAGTTTGATAGGGATATTAGAATCTAATTTGCGCAGTTCATTAAAAGTCTCCATCATCTCTTCAATACAGTACGGACAGTGTGAATTACAGAGAATAAGGGCTTTGTTTTTGTCCAATTCATCGATGGGCAGGTCAGTCGATTCTATTAGGGAATCATATGCTGTATAGTCCTCATTCAAGGGATAATAGAGGAGATACTCATGGTACTTATGGGTTTTAGAGAGTTGTTTGAACCCATTTTCTTTGTAGATTTCCGCGTTATCTATGGGTCTAGGAAAGGGGTGAGTAAGAGTTATCAGAGCCCTTGCTCTTTCATTTTCAAAATATTGTTTAGGCTGTTCGAATTCCTTTATAGTTTCTTTTAACAGAGATTCTCTTATATTCATATCTTTCTTCTCTTTTTTTACAAAAGTACACTTTATCTCAACAATTTTCTGTTCAGTTTTTGGGATATATTGGATCATCCCTACTATTTTAGAATCTAAATAAGCTACTTTGCCCACAGATCCATATTTTTTTATATTTTTGAGCATCCATCTTTTCCACAAAAAATTTCCCTCCACAAAATACGGATCGTCTATTTTTTCTTCTGGAACGCATAAACCCTCCAAGTCATCCAATATATTTCCGCCTATATCTTCAATTTTAATCTGTTGTTGTTGCACAATTTTGCCTCCCTAATCTATAACTATCGAGGTCGTACTTTAAATACTTATCTATTTATTAAGATTTTTTAGTATTTACTCCTACATAGAAAAATTGCTTAAACATTTGAAAAAATCAAAAAAGGAAAAGGGTTTTTAGTGTTGCGTTTCAGGAATTCTTCCAGTTTCACTCGAATTTCGCATCTGTGGCTAAACCTGTGTCATTCACATGGATATCATCGTTGTAGTCGTAGTACTCTAGTATGATATACTCGGTACAACATCTTAGTGTAACATGTACAAAGTGGTCATCTTCGCTCTCGATCACATAGTATCCTGGATCGTACATGCCGAATATGTAGTAGCCGTGCTCACCAGTGACACCTTCATCGATGGGTCCATCTCCGATAGGTTCGCCGTATTCATCAGCTTCCCAGAGATATAATTCTAGACCAACCACAGGTTCCGTCATTTCATAGTCGTAGGCTTTTACTGAGATATAGCTCTGTCTGTAGTTGCCGAAATAGACTTCAACTTCTTCTACACAACCCATCCTGACGTGGACTTCCATGTCAGTAGTGTTTGTCCATCCGCAGGGTCCTAGGACTTCTCTCACTACGTAATCGCCTGGTCCTACATCCTCAAATCTGTAAATTCCCCAGTTATCAGTGTATTCAACTTCGATTGGTTCGTCGCCGATCATATTGCCCTCAACATCAGCCTCCCAAAGCTGGATCTCCCAGCCGTGCAGCGGCCAATCTAGACACTCATCGAATTCTCCGTTCATGTTGAAGTCGCAGTACTTCCATCCCGTTATGTCACCGTATCTGTAGTTACCGAAGTCTGCACGAGTCCACTGTTCTGGATAGACATCGACAAAGTAATAATCCTGTGTACTGTTGTACCACTCGTTCATCATCTCTTCCTCAACCATGTATTCTCCTGGTTCTAGGCAGCAGAAGGAATAATATCCATTTTCATCAGTTGTAGTGTTCCCAATGTACTCTAAAGCCACAGCTGAAGGTCCTATCGGTTCAGAATGATAATATCTGTACAGATGTATCTTCCATCCTTCTAGACCGCACTCGTCATCATCGAATTCCTCGTTCATATTGACATCGCAGAACTTGTATCCCTCAATACATCCGCCAGGTACGTTGCCGAACCAGAGTTCTGAGGTATTACCAGCTGTTATTTCAACATATTGGATATCCTCTGTTGTTGGGAACCAACAATCTTGGACTATTTCCTGAACAGCGTACAATCCCGATTCTAGACTCTCGAACATCGCTAAACCATCTTCGTCAGTTACATTTGTAGCGATTATAGCTTCTGGTTGTCCTTCATCAGTTGTATTCCATAGGTTGAATGTCCAGCCTTCCAACATCTCTTCTCCTTCGTCGTAATATCCATCCATGTTCTCATCGTGGAACTTGTAGACTTCTAAGTCACCGTACTCTATATTACCGAACCAAACTTCCCAATGATCTCCCGGTCCTAATGTTTGTTCTTGCCACAACGGGGTGGTGTTCAACCATCCGATGTCCAAAACCTCTGTAACGTTGAAATCACCGACTGGTACGAGGAAGTTATATGATCCTTCTACACCTAAAGTCTCAGCGAATACTTGTACACCTTCGAAATCGCCTAGTACATCGAAATTTACAGTCTGATCTGCTAGTAGATAATCACCATCTCCAATGCTGTATACACCGTCCATATTTACGTCATTGAACTTGTTTATCGTTATCTCTGGGAACTCATAGTTTCCGAAGTTGATTATAGCTTTCGGGCTGCAGCAGTTAAATCTGATCTTCACTACGGATTCTGTAGTGTTATCCCATCCATATGGTACTTCTTCCTGCACATAGTAGGTTCCTACTTTTAGACCTTCAAAGTAGTAATATCCGTTCGGCTGTGTATAGAAAGTTTCTATTATCTCTCCCGGTTCTCCGTCGATCTCATTCCATAGGTTGATCTCCCAACCTTCTAGAACCCAATCTTCCTCGTTGAATTCTCCATCCATGTTCTCATCGTAGAACTTGATACCGTATATCTGCTTGTACATGCAGTTGGAGAAATCTATGTCAGTTGTTGTTTCGCAGGGTTCTACATACACGTGCAGTATATCCGCAGTGTTGTTATACCAACCTTCGTACATCTCTTCCTGAACGAAGTATTCACCAGGCATCACACAGTTGAAGTAGTACATTCCGTCCCTGTTGGTCTCTGTGGTCTCTATTATCTCTCCAGGCACTCCATCTTCTACGGTCCATAGATTGATCTCCCAACCCATCAGGGGCTTGTCCAATCCAACGTCGAAATTTCCATCAGCTTCGATATCGAGGAACTTCATCCCTTCGATTCTTCCACCTTGTACGTTTCCGAAGTACAGATTATATTCTCCACCTGGTTTCACGTAGACGTGCTGTAAGACTTCAGTCGTCGGCAACCAACAGCATTCTTCTTCCAATACTTGCCTTGGCAATTCCTCTACTATGTAATCACCGGCAACTAAATCCTCGAACGTGTAAGTACCGTTGGTTGTTATGACAGGATCTCCTATCGTCTCAACGGGGTTACCTTCTTCGTCGGCTTCCCATAGTTGGAACGCGAATCCGTCTATCCAAGGTTCTCCTTCATCCCTTTCACCGTTGTAGTTCAAATCGTGGTACTTATTGACTGTGATATCTCCGTACTGAATGTTACCGAACCAAACTTCGGATTCCTCCACAGGATAAACTGTCACTGGTTGCAACAAGTCTGTGGTATGTTCCCAGTCCTCTTTGAGTTCCTCCTGAACGATATAATCACCTGGATAGACCTCCTCGAAAACTAATTCACCGTTTGCATCTGTTGTTCCGTTAGCTATTATTTCTTCTGGTTCTCCTTCATCATCGGTTGTCCATAGGTTGAACATCCAATCTTCGAGCATGTAGTCTTCTTCCTCATCGAACATACCGTTCTCGTTCATATCGTAGTACTTGTATACTGTGATCTCTCCGTCCATCATGGCATTTCCGAATTCAACGGTCATCGGTTCTCTAAGCCAGAATGAATCTTCAACGTATCTATCGTAGTCACCTTCGCCGTTTAATATTGTCATTTCCATATCGCCGTTCTCTGTGATAGAAACCTCGGTTTCTTCAACTTCTTCTACCGTTGGATACACCGCAGATCCAGTGTTATACCATCCTTCAGGTATGTATTCTCGGACTTTATAGTGTCCTATCTCATCGTTCGGGAATCCACACTGATAGTCTTCAAAAACAAGATATCCATCACTATCAGTGTACCCGCTAGCGAGGTAATACCACGGGGGATGATCTCTATCATCTCCATTTTCGTAACCCTTACCATAGAGTTCGAAATACCATTCTTCTAGTCCTTCTTCTCCTTCATCGTATATTCCGTTTTGGTTTTCGTCGTAGTACTTGAACACTGTTATGTCATATTCACATGTATCGTTGTCCTCCTCCGTTATCCCGGAGGCATTTGTGATCACTGTTACGCCAATTCCTAGGCTGCTAATAGCAAGGAAACTCGCTATCAACAGCACTATTACGTGTTGTTTCATTTTCTCACCAACTATATAAAGAGCATACTAGTATATATACTTATCTTAAAATATCAATTATTTTAGGTATCTAAATATATTTTAGATATATAAGTAACTTATTTAAATTTTGAGGATTAGTAGAAATATTTTGATAAATCAGACCAACCTAGATATATTTTTTAAATTTTCTAAAGAAAAACTATTCAGTGTGCTCAAAATCGGCATAAAAACTATAGTTTTAACGATAACATTTAGAGAGAGATTATGTAATTTGATTTTTTATATATACATACCTGATTGCTTCTCTAAATTTACAAAAAGTAAAAAAGAAAATAGGGTTTATAGACCGAATAGAGCAAGAATTAGATTCGATATGTCATTTAACGGATCTAGATGGCTTCCTTTTCGCTAGGATCGGATATATTTTTTTCATCGTTTTTGGTTCTCTAGAGATACCTTTTGGTGTCCCTTTTTTAACCAAGACTGGATATTTTTTAACTACTCTTTTCGGTCTAATAGAAGCATTTTTTTCTTTTATCGAGTTATATTTCCTAACTTTTGCTTTTTCTCTAAGGTAATTTCTGTAAGTATCTGATGAGAGGCTACCGATAGTCCATGTCAGTCCAAGCAGGATCAGGTTGATAGACCAGAAACCTATAAAGACCACTATGAAATAATTTTGATATTCCAAGTTGGTCATTATTGTACTCAATTCGGCCTCACCACCTGTTGGGGACGGTGTTCTCGTTAGGAACAAATAGGCAGGACCAAGAGAGGGCCATAATAAAAATATACCTTTCAACCAGGTCGGCCAATTCTTCCACTTCAGTTTTTCAGACAACAACAATAAAGCTAATTTCAAGTTCATAATTATACCTCCATCTTATAAACTACGAACAACTATATAAAGATATCTAAGATATATAGAAAAAGAGTTTGTTCTTCTAAAAAAGAGTTCATTACAAAAAAGTTAGAAAAGATTTTGTAAGGAGTACCTTCGCTATTCACTCATCTACTTCTCTTCGAGCTTTTTCTCTAGTTCAGAGATCCTTTCCTTCAACTCTTTTATCTCTTCTTTTTGGTCTTTTTCTTTAGGTTTCATCATCTTCTCATATGTGGATCTGATCGGCTCTAGAACATTTTCTATCCTTTCCATGTAATCCTTTTCGGTCATCTCCGTAAATTCTTCTATCTTTTTCGCCAACTTAGGCCTTTTCCTGCCTAGATTTTCCCAGAATTCCTTGTAGATATCGTCGTGTTTTTCAGGTATCTTTGACATCTTCTTGTCTAGCTCACTAGAGATCAGCTCCCACTTCTCAAGCACTTTCTTAGCCTCTTCGTTTTCTTCAGCGAGTTCTCGTAACTCCTGAGAAATACTCTCGGAGAACTCGTCCCAAGTATCGCTGAGCGCTTCTTCTTTATCCTCGAGCCTATCTCGTGCATCTTCTAATTCTTCACGGACCTCTTTGATCATATCGAACCACAATGGGTAAAGGTCTCTTAACTTTCTATCAGGTTCGGCCATTATCTTTCGGCTCTCTTCGGTGTGCTCCTCTATTATATCACCGATAGATTCTCTCTTCACCTCTAGCTCCAATGGTATCTCTTTAAGATGAAAATTCATCTCTTCACTGAAATCTTCCCACTCTTTTTTCAGTCTTTCTACGTCTTCCTCAGGTAGCCCTTTTTTAGCTAACATCTCGATGTTTTTCTTAACCACTTGTGACTGTTCTTCCCACATCTTTTCGATCTCTATCCAATACTTTTCCGGACTGATCTTCAAATCTTTCAAATTTTTCCCGGCTTCTTTCTGCATCTCTTTCCAGAATTTCTTTATGTATTTTGGAGCTCCGATATCGAAGTCGCCGAAAAGTTTAGTAGGCGTGAAAATATCTTCTCCTTTAGCCTCATCCTTTACAGTCTCTTTTTCTTCTTCAGAATCCTCGCCGACGATATCCTTAACTCTTTCGTAGAGTTCGATGGAGAGCAATTGGTAAGCCATGTCCTCCTTGAGCCAGTCACTCTCTAATTCAACATCGAGATTTATCAGCAACTCTTCCATCTCATCTCTCAAAAACTCATCGTTGAACTTTTCCATCAGTTTATCGTCTTCTTCTTCCTCATCATACACTTCTAAATATCTTTCATATAACCCATTTACATCATCCATATTGATCACTCCCATCTATTAGTTCATTATTACTTTAGAGCTTAATATATTTTTTTACATGCCCTCTAAGAAAACTCACTCTATTACAGGACAATCTTCGTTAGGACAGGACGGTATCTCATTCCCATGTGGACAAACGGAAGGAGCACCCATCCTTTCACATATCTCGTCTATCATCTCCATATCAAAGATATGCTCGAGTTCACAGGCTTTTTCATGCATTTTGTCATCGGATATATCAAAAAACTCATCCAAAAAAACCTCTAATACCCTGTGGGTTCTAACGATCTTTCTTCCCTCCTTTCGACCTTTATCGGTCAATTCTACTCCATGGTAAGGCTGATATATTATGTAACCTTCCTGCTCCAATTTAGGTAAAATCTCCGTCACGGAGGGCGAAGAAATACTCAAGTCTTCAGCGATCTCGCTGGTCTTTATCTTTTCCTTACCTTCCTTTGAAGAGAGTTTGTAAAGCGTCTCTAGGTATTCCTCTTTAGTCTCTTTGTTCATGATAATCATCAAGATAGAAACGATTAGTTAAATCTTCTCCAAGAAAGAGTTATAATCAATCTAAAACAGTATACATAACAAAAAAGATAGCGGGGAGTGGATTTGAACCACTGGTCTCCGGGTTATGAGCCCGACGGAATATCCTGGCTATCCTACCCCGCTATGATGAAGATGTCCCACAAAATCTAGTTCTGGGATTTCCCATACGAATATGTATTTTATAAATTTTTCCTCGGAAGGTGTATGAGAAATCTAGGGATAATCTCTTCATAGTAATTTTTATAAACTGTGCTGAGTATATTGGTAAATTGCTCTTTAGATTATACAGTATCAACGAAAAAATGGGGTAGCAAAATATGTTAAATATAAATAAAAGTTTCTCGTTCGTTGGGAGGGAGAATCAATTACAAGAACTTATTGATATTTTAGAGGAAATTAATAAAGGTAAAACTTACACTGTATTTATCGTTGGAGAGCCTGGGATAGGTAAGACGTTTTTGATAGAAAAGATTAAAGAGAAAGCATCCTCCAAGGGATTCATCTCATTCGAAGGCACCTGTAAATACGGTGACTCTACACCTTACGCTCCTTTCCGAGAAGCTTGGGAGGACACTCCGCTAGAAAACGCGATCCAAGAAAGGGAATCTAGAGAGGTAGAGGACAAGAGTATGTTCCACGCAAATAGGAATGCATATTTCTTTGAAACGGCTGAAAGACTGAAGGAGATCTCATCCGAGAAACCTATAATGTTGGTTCTTGACGACATCCACTGGGCTGATCGAGGATCCCTTAATTTATTCCACTATTTAGCAGACCGGATCGAAAATAGTCCGATATTATTGGTAGGGTGTTACTGTCCCGGCGACGCTTTACCTGGGGAAGGTTTCTTGGATACAAAACAGCAGATGTCAAGGAATAATCTTTTTTCTGAATTTGAATTAGGCCCTCTAAATATTGAGGAAACTGGCGAGATGATAAGTTATGCTGTAGATTCAGAAAACGTACCTGATGATTTCATCAAGAAGGTTCATGAGGTTACACAAGGGAATCCATTATTCATCAAAGAAAGTATTCTCCAAATGCTTGAAGAAGGGATCATAACTGAAGAAGATGGTTTTTCCGTAGACTGGGAAGAATTTGATCAACCCCTAGTTATACAAGAGGTTGTAAGGAGAAGGATATTTCGACTAGAAGATGATGCAAGGGAGATCTTACAGATCGGTAGCGTCATAGGTAAGAAATTACCCTATGAATTGCTCACCCATCTATTCCAGAAGGAGGAGATTAAAATGCTTAATGCCATTGATGGGCTTTTACAGAACAGGTTATTGATCGAAGACGATAAAGATGATGAAAATATCTATTTTCCCCACAACGTGATAAAACAAATAGTTTACGATGGAATAGGTGAATGGTTAGAGAAGAAGAAACTTCATCTAAAAGTGGCAGAGGCTATCAGAGGCTTTGACACTAAAGATGAGGAAGTTAACTATCATAGATTAGGTCATCATTATATGAAAGGAGAAAAATTTGAGATTGCGCTAAAATATTTCCTCAAAGCGGGGAAGCAGGCCGAAAAAGTATATTCTCATGAAGACGCCATAGACAGGTACAAAAAGGTATTATCGCTCGCAAAAAAGAAAGAAAAAATAGAAGAGAAAATAGAAATCGTCGATATCTTTGAAAAAATCGCCGATGCTTATTCACTTCTCGGTAGATATGAGGAAGCCCGTGATTACTGGTATAAAGCTCTTAACGATTCACAAGATACTGGAAGAAAACAAAAGATTTACAGTGAAATAAGTATGACTTGGAAAGAACAGGGAGAATACGAAAAGGCATTGGAAATGGTGGAACAAGGTTTAAAGTTGGAAGATGGAAGTTTCAAATCTAGAGCTCAGCTTTTGGATAAAAAAGGATGGATATTTTTAAGACGTTCACAATACCAAAAAGCAGAAGAGATTTTCAAAGAGCAGATTAGAACCGCTGAAAAGATAAAGAATAGTCGTTCTATCGCTCAAGCTTATCATAATTTCGGAACAGTATGTATTTATCTTAAGGATTTTGAAAATTCTGAAAAATACCTTAAGAAAGCTAAAGAAATACGGGAAAAAGAAGAAGAATTAAAAGAACTAATTAAAACTCTGAATAACCTAGGAAGTTTGTACGAAAGTATCGATATTGGCAGTTCTCTTGATTATTACAAACAGGCTTTCAATATCAATAAGAAAGTCCATGATGTCGCTATGGAGGACACAATTTTGAACAATATCGGTAGAACGTATTACCATAAAGCAGAGTTCGATAAAGCGATAGACAATCTTCTCGAAAGTATTGAAAGCAAAGAAAGAAGGGGGAACAAATACGGTATATCTCTCTCTTTAGTGAATTTGGGCGCTATCCACGCTGAAAAAGGAGAACTCGATAAAGCTCTAGATTACCACGAACGCAGTTTAAATATCGTTGAGGAACTAGGTGAAAATTATTGTAAAGCAATAAATCTGAGAAATTTGGGATATATATCCAGCCTAAATGGAGAGCTCGACGAAGCACAGACACACTACCAAGAGAGCCTAGAAGCGTCTACACAAGTTGGCGATAAAACCCAAAACGCTGAGACTCATGCCGCACTTGGTAGACTCTACCTGAGAAAAGGGTCGATCGAGAAGGCTGAGGAAGAAGCTACCCAAGCATTGAAGATTTCCAAGAAAGTGAAGTCGGCTAGAGAGAGCGCGATAGCTAACCGGATTTTAGGGAGAGTGTTTTGGGAAGAGGGGGAAGAAGAAAAAGGATTAAACAAGCTTGAAGAGGCAGAAAGCACATTAGAGAAGAGTGGATTCCGCCTTGAATTAGCTAAGACTCGGCTGTATCTAGGAAAATTTGTAAAGAACAAGGATGGAAAGAAATCTGAAAAATATTTACGTGAAGCTAGAGATATATTCGAACGGAACAGCATGAAACCTTGGTTGGATATTTTAGAAACGGTTTAAATCGTTTTTCTACCTAATCAGGTATTCTTCGAGGCCGAGACTTCAAGTTCTTTTGAACCACTTTTCTATCTCTTTCTCGGCAAAGCTTACTATAGTTGGCCTTCCGTGTGGACAGGTATATGGATTCTCGACCTTTCCAAGTCTTTCCAAAAGTTCTTTAGCGCTAGTTATCGAAAGTTTATCTCCAGCTGTAACGGAATCATGACACGCCATATACTTTATCATCTCTTCACGCCTCTCTTCCAGAGAGTTGGATTTCCATTCGCTGAGTTCGTCGAGAACTGAATGGAGTATCTCCTTCTCTTGCACCTCTCCGAATATCACGGGAACGCCCCTCAGCCTAAAAGTGGTCTTTCCAAAATAATCGATATCAAACCCAAGTCTTTCAAGGAGTTCCTCGTTAGCTCTTAAAAGAGCTGCTTCTTTCGGCTTCAATTCTACGGTTTTCGGTGAAACGAGTTTTTGGCTGTCGATATCATCCTCAAGTTTGTCCTTGAGGTTTTCATAGTTTATCCTTTCATGCGCAGCATGTTGATCCACGATGGCCATTCCAGAAGGAGTTTCAACCACTATGTAAGAATCTTTTAGAATCCCTAAAACGCTCATGTGAGAAAGTTTAGATTTTTCAATTTCCCTTTTTTCGTCCATCTCTAGTTTTGTTTGTTCGCCCTTAGACTTTTCTCCATCGATAGTGCGATCTCTCTCCTCAGATATTTCTCCTGATCTCTCCACTTCGCTTTCAGTCGACCTATCCGGGATGAGGTCTTTCTTCAAAAGAGAATCATTTACCGCTTCAGCTATCCTCTCTCTTACCTTCTCCGCTTCCAAGAATCGTATCTTCGTCTTGGTCGGATGAACGTTCACATCGATCTTTGCTGGATCTATATCTATATCGAGAAAGGCTAAGGGATATCTTCCCTTTTTAAGCAGCGTTTCAAACCCGTCGACTATGCCGTTTTTCAAAACATTGTTTTTTACGTATCTGGAGTTCACATAAGTAAAAATATGTTTTCGATTTGATCGGGTGATCTCAGGCTTGCTCACGTACCCCTTTAGAGAAAAATCTTCTAATTCTTTTTCTACCTCTATCATCTTCTTTGCAACTTCTT
This sequence comes from Thermoplasmatota archaeon, assembly GCA_018334835.1. Taxonomy (GTDB): domain Archaea; phylum Thermoplasmatota; class Thermoplasmata; order Halarchaeoplasmatales; family Halarchaeoplasmataceae; genus Natronoplasma. Next base: position 32,005 of record JAGXLF010000002.1, read on the forward strand.
TACCGTAAATCGATTTTATGTTCTCCAACATCGATCTCGATTTCGGAATGAAGGTGAGCTCATTTTCATTGTGAGTGAGAGAAAATTCGACCTCTGGATTGGCTATAGCGTTCCGTGTTACGACTTCGCTGATATGAGCTAGTTCAGTATTTTTCTTCTTAAGATATTTCTTCCTAGCGGGAGTATTGTAAAAAAGATCTTTTACCTCTATAGAAGTGCCCACAGCACAGCCGGTCTCTTCGATCTTCTCAACATCCCCGCCGTCCAGGACGATCTTCGTTCCCTCCAACTGATCTTCAGATTTCGTCAAAGCAGTCACCTTTGAAACCGCGGCTATGCTCGGGAGGGCCTCGCCTCTAAAACCCAGACTGCTCAAGTCGTCTAGATCCTCGATATCCTCGATCTTACTAGTTGCATGTTTTTGAAAGGCGAGTTTTACCTCTTCTCTTGTCATACCGCAGCCGTTATCTTTTACCTTGATCCTTTTTTGTCCTCCTTCTTCTACATCTACAGATATCTCATCGGCTCCTGCATCTAGGGAATTCTCTATCAATTCTTTAACTACGGATGCAGGTCTCTCGATGACTTCACCTGCGGCTATCTGATTCACCGTCTTCTCCGATAAAACATTGATCCTCCCCATAATCAGTCCTCCTCAGCATCGTTCTTCAACTTCCAAAGTTCGTTTATCGCATCCATAGGCGTCATGTTATCCACCTTCATCTCTTTTAATTTCTCCACAACAGGATGAGAATCCGACGAGGGACCTTCATCGCTCTCCGGGTCGAAAACCATTTGGGTAAATCTCGGACCATCGTGTTTTTTCATCTTTATCGTGTGGTCCTCTTCAATCTGGTTTAAAACTTCGTTGGATCTATCGACCACAGGATCAGGAAGTCCAGCTAGTGAAGCAACGTGTATTCCATAACTCTCATCGGTACTTCCCTCTCTCACCTTTCTCAAAAACTTGATCTCACCGCCTGTATCTTTTGCAACTACATGAAGGTTTTTCACCTTATCTAAAGATTTTTCTAGCTCAGTTATCTCGTGATAATGAGTTGCGAACAACGTCTTTGCCTCGATCTCTCTGCATATGTATTCAGTTACAGCCCAGGCTATGCTCAGCCCATCGAAGGTACTCGTCCCACTCCCGATCTCATCTAACAGTATCAGACTGTTTTCCGAGGCACTGTGCAGAATATTAGCGAGTTCGACCATCTCGACCATGAAAGTGGATTGCCCCTTAGTAAGATCGTCCAATGCGCCTACACGGGTGAATATGCGATCGACCATACCTATCTTCGCCTCTTCAGCAGGGACAAAGCAACCGACCTGGGCCATCAAAGTTATAAGGGCTATCTGACGCATATAAGTCGATTTTCCCGACATATTCGGCCCGGTGATTATCAAAAATTGATTATTGATATCATCTAGCTCGGCATCGTTAGGAACGAAGTTCTCGTCTATCGTTTTCTCTACGACGGGATGCCTCCCTTCCCTTATCTCGATCTTTCCTCCTGGAAAGATCTCCGGGCGGTTATAGTTGTTCCTGATAGCAACATGAGCAAAAGTGGTCAATACGTCCAATTCTGCAAGAGCTCCAGCAGTTTCCTGAAACCTCTCCGCTTCGGCACCAACATCTTCCCTTACCTTCTTGAATATCTCGTATTCCAGTGCCTCCATCTTTTCCTCAGCACTGATGATCTCCTCTTCCTTATCCTTCAGCTTCTCAGTATAATACCTTTCAGCATTTTTCAGCGTCTGCTTTCTTGAGTAATGTTCAGGAACTTTATCGGTCTTTGATTTTGGGACTTCAAGATAATAGCCGTGGACTTTATTATATCCAACTTTTAAATTATTTATACCAGTATTTTCTCTCTCCTCCTCTTCTAAAGAATTTATCCATTCTTTACCTTCCTTAGACTTTCTCTTCAATTCATCGAGTTCTTCATCGAAACTGTCCTTTATTATCCCGCCTTCTTTGACCGTTGCAGGCGGATCATCCACTATCGAGGACCCTATCTTCTCTCTTATCTCTTCAAGAGGATCGATGCGCTCGGATATTTCTCCTAATTTGTTTTGTTCTTTATCTTCAAACTCTTTCTCTATTAGCATTTTTCTTATAGAGGGGATCCTTGACAGCGCATCTTGAATAGCGAGAAGGTCCCTAGCATCGGCGTTGCCGTAAACCACTCGACTGATCAATCTTTCTAGATCATACAGACCGTCCATCTTTTCCCTTAAATCGTCCCTCAAAAATATACTGTCTGTCAATATTTCAACGGCATCTAGTCTAGACTTTATACTGTCCAGATCTAAGAGAGGCTGTTGAAGCCAGTTCCTCAATTTCCTCGAACCCATCGCAGTTACCGTCTCGTCCAAAACGCTCAAAAGCGTGCCTTCCTTACTCCTATCACGTAGGCTTCTAAATATCTCGAGATTTTTAAGAGTAGTGGCATCAAGTGTCATGTACTTATCTGGTGAGTAAAATCGAAGCCTTTTTATGTAGTTCATCGTCCTCTTCTGCGTATCCTTAAGATAGTCCAGTGTAGCACCAGCAGCTTTCACCGCCTTGTTCTTTCCCTTCAAACCAAAAGGCTCTAGGGAATTGGCATTGAAATGATCTAATATTTGACTTTTAGCTGTGTGAAAAGCGTCTTCACGATGGGTGTGGACCATCATCTCGTTCTCATGCTTCAACTCTTTCAAAAATTCCTCATCATTGTAAAGGGAATTCGGAAGCAGACATTCGGTAGGTTCGTATCTTAGAATTTCCGAGAGTAGATCACCCTTTTCATCTACCTCAGTTACAAAGAAATCCCCCGTAGAGACATCTACTGCTGAAATACCATAGCCATCATCAGATTTTGAGGGTTCCCTCTTCCCATAGATACATATGAGGAAATTGTTCTCCGAACCCTCTATCATCCCGTCGTCAACGACAGTACCTGGAGTTACGACCCGGACTACCTCTCTATCTACGATACCGCTGGCCTCATCTGGATCCTGGGTCTGCTCGGCGATAGCTACAGTGTAGCCCTTGTTTATCAGGCTCTGCAAATAGCTTTCCACTGAATGATAGGGGACTCCTGCCATCGGAGTTGGATCATCGCCATCTTTATCTCTAGAAGTCAAAGTTATATCCAATTCGTCAGAGACGAGTTCTGCATCATCGTCGAACATCTCATAAAAATCTCCCATCCGGAAGAAGACTATAGAATCCGGATACTCATTCTTTATCTCATAATACTGTTCCATCATAGGGGTCAGATCGCTCAAGTCTTCTATACCTCCTCTATCTCTGATATATTCGAGTTAAGATAGATTGACCTTAGGGTATATTAAATCTTTTTGAGAGTTCTGGTCAAAAGTCTTCTAAGTCGCTCTGACTTACCTTTAATCTTGTTTTCAATGACCGCATCATGGACTTTGGATTCTCGCTATTTTCAAGTTCTTTTTTAAGTTCGTACACGTGATCATACATCTTTTTTTCTTCGTGTCGACTTTTCCAATAGAAAGCTTCGTCTTTTGAATCTTCCGTAAGGAGCACATGGACTTTACCAAGATTGCTGTTCCTACCGGTCCTGCCTTTTCTCTGTATTGACCTGATCGCTGAAGGGACGGGTTCATAAAAAATAACCAATTCCGTAGACGGTATATCGAGACCTTCTTCACCAATACTTGTAGAAACTAGCACGTTCGTCTCTCCGTCTCTAAAACTTTCTAAAACTTTTCCCTGCTCATCCTGACTCATACCATGATCGGCTTCTCTATCCGATTGTCCTACTAGCCTTGAGGGAAAAATATCTTCCATCCGTTCCAGCTCCTTGACCAGGTATTCCACGGTATCTCTGTACTGAGCGAATACCATCGCGTTTCCGTCTTCAAGTTCTTCTCTCAATATCTTCTTCGTTTCGTTCAATTTGGGATTTATCTCCACTGGCATGGCTTTTAGATCCATCAACTTTTCTCCTAATCTATCGAATTCTTCCCTTTTTTTAATATATTTCGTGGCTCTACTTTCGTCATCTAAAAGGTTGAGATAATAGCGATGAGCAGCATCTATGCCTTGAGTAAGTATCAATTCCTTTAGATGAGAGATCTTTATAGAAGCAGAGGTGAGGGAAAGAGCGTGAAAAAGATAACCTTTGTTCTCTTTTTTTATCCTCTCCTGGAGATCCTCTTGTATATCTATCAAAACAGATTTTCCTATTTCTTCTGCCTTCAGATTTCTTGCTTGTTTCGTGTAGTCGCTCAATTCTTCGATGAATTCCTCAAGCAGGGAGTTTGACCATTCCTCCATGACCACAAGTTCCTCGTTCTTTTCTAATTCGGTCCATTCCATGATCTTTTCAGATACGTAGGGTTCAACATCATCATCTGTTTCCTTCCTCACTTCTATATTCTCTATTTCTAGGTTAGCACACACCTCGACTAATTTATCTAAAGAACTCCCTGGCGAGGCTGTTAAACCCAAGAATTGCATCTTTTCCTTACATGCTTTTCCGATCTCTACATAGGCGTAATCCCCCGTAGCTCTATGGACCTCATCGAATACCATCAAGTCGATCGAGCCTATCGGTATTTCATGAAGATCGTTATTGACCGTTTGGGGGGTTGCAAGAAAAATTTTAGCATCTCCTTCCCATATCTCTTTCCTCTCTTCAGGAGAATAAAGCTCTCCCGTCAATAATTCGATATCGTTTTCATTGAGTGAAGTAGAATCCAATAAAAAATCAAGATGCTGTTTACATAGTGGTCGTGTGGGAGCCATCATCAGAGTTTTCTTACCACTTTCGAGCTTCCAACAAATCAAGAAAACTGCGATTATCGTCTTTCCAAGCCCAGTAGGAAGCACTACTAATGAGTCTTTTTCTTTTATATTTTCGAAAATATTCACTTGATACTCTCTTTTTTCTAGTGTATCAGGATCGATGTATGAGGAAATACCCGACATCGCCTACCTATTACACTTGATAAGTAAAAGCTTTTCCATAGTTTAGTGTCGCCAGTATTTTTATGCAAGGTTTCTGCAACTGACAGATGTAAAAAAATCTGTAATAAATAATTTATACCTGTTCTTTTTTAGATGGATAGAAATCATGGACCCTCTCTACCAAGGTACACTTTGGTTCGTTCCGAGTTTGATCCTACTCATACTTCTAGCAACTCTCTTCTTCGACGAGCACAAAAAGATGGATCTACGTTCTTTGAAAGACTCATTATGGGATTCTAGAGGCGCACTTTTGATAATGATCATCGTGGCTCTAGCCCTCCAGGTGGAAAATTTGATCCAAGACCTGTTTGAACCTGGTTTCAGAGTGACTGGATGGGTCTACAACATGGAGGGGGTATCACACATCGTCTGGTTACAGGAGCATTTAGACTATTATCTACTAATACATGCTTCATCTATATTTTACGTCCTTGGTCTTTCCTTTTTCTTGTCATTGATACCAGTCTTATTTATTTTGAGAGGAGAGTCAGAGTTGTTAGAGGAATTCTCCAAAGCGCTTGCTGTAAATTACATGTTCATAATACCCGCATACTTGTTGATTCACCTGATGGTTACTTCTTCCTATAAGGAAGTCGAGCCTCTTTTATATCAACATCCTCAGTACTACGCGATAATTCGTGCTACCAATCGACAGGTGAACTGCATGCCCAGCGGTCACATAAGTATCCCATTCACTATAAGCCTGTTCGCTATGTATAGTGCTAAATTAAAGAGACTCGCAGTCTTTGGATTCATATTTACGGCTTTAACCGTCTTCGTGATAATATATCTAGGCGTCCACTGGTTGATAGATATCCCCGCGGGTATAGCGGTGGCAGTGATCGCTTACTGGGTAGCCTCTCAAGGAAAGTTGGATTTCATCTTTGATAGGATTATAGGTCCTTTTGAGAGATATACAGAGAAGATTCTTCAATCGATATTTTCTAAAGGTTAAAATTATATATGTCCAGATGGATAGCTTTTTGTCATATATCGAATGTGGAGGAATGAATATGAAAAAAAGAAAAGTTTTGGGTTTGGCGGTTGTGTTAGTGCTAGTGACTTCGAGTTTTGTCATCGCTCTTACTGGTGAGGTCGCAGCCCAGGGAGATGACGGAGAGATATATGCTACAGATGAGAATAAGATTCAAACCGATAATTTTCCTATTGGCTCAGAACTCTACTTTACGATAGAGTCAGACTTGATCGAAGAAACCCTAGAGGTTCAATTAAGATACGAAGGATCATTGATGGATTCGAAAAGCGTAGAAACAGATAATAACGGCAATTACATAAGTGCCGAAGAAGATGTCTTTTTCGATCTAACCGGTATGAGTGAGGGAGAATACAATCTTACGATATCTCAGACTGACGGAGACTTCAATTCATACTTCGTTAATATCTATGAACAAGAGTTTACTGAAGGATCTATGGTGATAACAACAGCGGATGATCATGAAAAACCTAAAGATACATTTTTTGCCGGAGAAACTATATATTATTACGGAGAAGTAAAAGATCAGCACGATAATCCTCCTGTAGAACATCCTTATCAACTTGATGCTTTTGTAGAATACGATGATCAGGAAAACTTTGTAGAACGAAATCTAGCAGACCAAGAAGACGGTTCGTTTTCTGGTGAATTCGATATCAATCAAGAAGGCAATTTCACTTTGATTATCCGAGATTTACAAGACGGGGATGTAGAAATTGCGAATTACACATTTACAGTGATGGACATATACTTCAGAGTTTCCATAGAACCTGAACTAAATATTTACACCCAGGGACAGGAAATAGATCTTCGAGTGGAGAGTGATTATCCCCACAACATAGATGTAGCCATATTAAACAGCCTAGAGGAACCCTATAGATTAATGGACGGAGCTTTGTGGAAAGACCAAGAATTGATTAATGAGTTCTGGAGTACTGAATACACTATACCAAAAGATGAAGAGGACGGTACTTATTATGTGGTAGTGAACAGTACCGAAACCGGGGAAACACTCGAAGTTACGGAATTTGAAATTCAGAAGTATTCTTTAGAAGTGGAAACAGATAAAGATGTTTATCATCCCGGCGAAAAAGTGAAGGCATACTACACAGTAGAAAATCTCCTAGATGGTTCCCCAGCTAACAATGTAAATGTCAGTTGGAGAATGTATTATATAACCGAAGATTTAGTAGAGGTAAATTCATTAGGAGGCGAAGGTGTCGACGGAGAATTCTCTGAGACATTACCAAAAGATGCCGCTGTCAACAATAATTTCCTTATCCGTGTTTGGGCTAACGATACGGAAGAAAGGTATCAAGAACAAGAAGGTATCTACCGGTTTGTTGGTGACTTGAATTTAGACCTTAATGTTGAATTAGATGAATATATCGTTGGACAAACTTTGTATGTAGAACTACAAACATCGACAGGAAATGTAGAAGTAGAAATTGAACTACATTATGATGATACAGTAGTCGACCAAAAAACAGTAGTCACTGATAGTAGTGGATATTACAAAGTAACAATGGATCTCTCAGGTAGACCGCCCGGTCATTACGTCGTCTCAGGAAACGCAACTTGGAACGACATGTTCGATACTGATGATGATGATTTCGAACTTATAGAAGAAAGCAAGAGACTCTCAGTGATGTTGGAACGTGATAAAGGAGTAAATCCATATTATCCTGAAGAGGAAGGAATGGTGTTTTACACGATTACTAGAGGAGGAGAAACAGTCACAAACGATGCAAACGTAAAATACAGACTCTATTCCAATCACAGAGTTTTAGATAAAGACTTCGCAGAAGGTGGAGAGATCGAATTCCAAGTTCCATCCGATTATAGTCCCTCTAGTGAAGGTGATCTATGGATAGATGTCGAAGCTACTATGGATAGAGAAACAGATGGGGCTTCAACAATTCGTATCCCAGTCTCGATAGGAGATATACTACTCAATCCAGATCAATGGGAATATGAGGGCGGTGACGAAATAAACTTCGAATATGAGTTCCACGGTATAGAAGAGAATGAGGTCGATTCACTAGAATATAGAGTTCTAGACGACTATGTAGGGGCTGATCCAGAAGTCATAATCTCAGGGACTCCTTCTGATGGTGTTTTTGAGATCACTATCCCCGAAGAACCAGAAGATCTCTATTCCGTACAACTCCAAGCAGTTACTGAAAGCGGAGCTAGCATAGAGACTACCGAACGTATCAACCGCATAAGCGGATTCTTCCTCAGAACTGAGATTGTTACGGACTCTGATTACACTACCGGGGTTTATGAGCCCGGAGATGAGATAGAGATAAGCTATGAACTCGTCTCTAGAGATGAAAGGCCACTACCTGAAACGGTTACAGTAGGTTATAGGATACAAGGTTATCCAGAGAGTGACCACCGTTTTAAGACAAATGAAACAGAAGGCACCTTCACTCTTACAGTCCCGGAACTGAACGATGGAGAACAAGTTTTGTCAATCCAGGTTGCCGAAGAGGGTAATTTGGAAATTATAGACGTCGAAAGCGATCCATCATGGGGAAACAGGATAGTCTTTGGCAACGTGAGCGTAAGTGGCTTAATAATGACTCTCTTAATATTACTCGCTCTGATCCTAGCCGGAGTTGGAGTACTGATGGCTAAATCAGATAAATCGATTCCCAAAAGCAAAAAAAGAAAGCCACCAAAAAAACCTGAAGAGACGATGGAATCCGAGGAAGAAGTAGTGGTAGAGGAAGAAGGCGGCGAAGAATTCGTTATCGAAGAAAAAAGAGAACCGCTAGAACAGGAATGGAAAGACGAGCCACAGATCGAGCCAGAGCCTAGAGAAGAGGAAGAATGATGGACTAATATTTTAAAACCTTTTTCTTATTTTTTCCTAAACATTCAAAATTAAAGAACCAATAATCACTCTTCATCTTCTATTCCTTCTAAAATATCTTCGACCTCTTCTATATACTTCTCGGCAGCACCCATCTCTTCGTATTTACTTTTAGCTTCTAATAGAGTTTCTTGAGCTTTTTCATATTCGCCTTTCTCAATGTAAGCCTTACCAAGTTCGGATAAATCTTGCGCCTCTACAAACGGTGCGTCAAAATCTTTCATAACATCTTTCGTTTCCTTATATAGCTCAATAGCCCTATCTATATCGCCATCTTTCATCTTGATCATACCTTTAACTCTCTTGGCACCAGCTTGACCGACCTTCTCTCCTAGCTTCTCTAACCTCTCTTCAGAATTTCTAAGATATTCTAACGCTTCATCAGTATTTCCTTGTTTTGTCAAGACCTCAGCTGCATTGAATGAACCCCAGGCTATTAATCGCTCATTTCCGATCTTTTCTGCGTACTCTATACACTTCTTAAATTGTTCTAGAGCGCTTTCCTTTTTACCTTTTTTAAGGTACTGATCGCCCATATTGTTATGGACTCTAGCCAATTGATTATATATCTCCTTTGATTCTAATATCGGAAGGGATTTTTCAAAATGTTGCATAGCCAATTCATGATCCCCTCTCATAGCCACTACATTTCCTAAGTTGATATAATTGAGAGCAAGTTCTCTATTATTTCCTTCCTTCTTCGCTTTACGGATAGCTTTTTCAAAATGTTCTTGTGCTTCTTCTAGTTCACCCTCTCTCCACCGGATATATCCGAGACCTCTATAGCATTCAGGTATTCCTTTACCGTCTTCATCACCAATTTGCTTAGATATCTCTAAAGATTTTGTTAAGTATCTTTCAGCCTCTTCATACTCCTCTAAATTTCTGTAGGCATGACCTATACGTCTCATTCCTAACGCTCTCATCTTTTCGTCTTCTACCTCTTCGGCTCTGTTCTTCAGCTCTTCGAACGTATCCTTTGAGGCCTCCCATTCACCAAGATCAACGTAAAGTCCTCCGATCCTTTTAAGGAGGTCCATCTCCTTATTTTCAACGTTTTCAACACCACGACTTCTCCTGAGAGAATCTAATGCCCTCTCAAAATGATCTATAGCTCTAGTGATGTCAAGGCTCTGTAGAGATTTCTCACCAGACCTCTTTGAATATTTATAGGCTTTATCAAATTCTTTCCCCTCATAAAAATGCATACTAAGTTCATAATAATGATCTTCGATTTCATCCTCATAGAATTCTTCAATAGCATCACCTATCTTTTGATGTGAAACTCTCTTCCTGCTTTTAGCCATATCTTCCCTCAATGCAGTCCTAGTTTGAAGATGATCAAATCTATATAGTTCATCATCAGATCCTTTAACTTCATCGATCATGCCCTGATCCATAAGCTCATCCATGATGTCTAAGAGAGTTATCACGTCCATGTCGATAATTTGCTCTAATATCTCGAAGTTGAACTCGTTTCCCAGCAGAGCAGCGAAATAAAGTACTTTCTTCTCTTCTCTATCCAATCTTTCAATCTTCCTGTTTGTCATATCCATTATAGAAGATGGAACAGATATATTCGAGAGTTCTTCCTCTGGATCCCAATCATAAGAATGAGGGTCTATCACACCATCCTGCATCATCGAATCGAGTATCTCGACGATATAGAATGGATTTCCCTCGGTCTCCCTATACATAGTCCAGATGAAATCTTCGGGCAGATCACCTCTATCTATGTAGTTACTTACAAGTTCAGAAACAGAAGGTTGATCTAACCTAGAAACTTCTATCAACCTCACGATGCCCTCTCCTTTCAGCCTACTCAGTGTCTCTTTAAGAGGGAGCTCTTCTTCAACATACCTGAGTTCATCCCGGCGATAAGCTCCGAAAAAAAATATTTTATTGTCAGAGACCATCCTAGCTAAGTGGTGCATCAATTGAGCAGAAGATTTATCTATCCATTGAAGATCATCCATGAAGATGACTACAGGATTCTTTTTAGACATATCACTCAGAAGATCTGAGACTCTGTTGAACATCAATTCCTGCTGATCTGTAAAAGAAAGGTCTGTTGTTTGAGAAACTCCTCTTTGAGATCCCCCCATCATACTCATAGGTGCTGATTCTGAAGATGCGGAAACTTTTGGTTGTATGAATCCAGGACCAAATCCTTCATCTTCTTCCTCTTCAAAATGGCCTTCTAATGCCTCGTAAAAAGGCAAATAGGGTTCAGTACTCTCATAATAAAGACATCTGCTTTTGAAGACTCTAAAGCCTTCTTCTTCACACTTTTCTAAAAATTTTTCAGCCAATCTTGTCTTACCAACACCAGTTTCTCCTTCGAGTAAAACGAATCTTCCCTCACCAGAAACTACCTTGTTTTTATAGTGTTCCAATTCATCCAATTCATCCTCTCGATCGACAAAGGCCGCTTCATTTCCTGCTCTTCTAGAATCTAGGTTTAGATTCATCCCAGTTGAGAGTAGTGTTAGTAGTTTTTATTAAAATTTGCCCTAATATACCGACAAACATATTTCTGAGGATATGGATCGTGTAAACCAGGAGTCACTAATTCATCTATAAAAATTCCCAATCATCACCGTTAGATTTAGAATGATGCCTGACATTGCTCCTAGGCAATGGCCTTTCACTTTCGAAAATGTTTTTTCCATCATTCTGTCTGACGAGTTTCATCCTCTCTTCACTCTCTCCTTCACCCGAGTTATCTCGCATGCTACGTTTGTTTTGTCCTTTAGCCTCTGCAAATTCACATTGATCTTTTCTCTTTCCATTGTATCTTACAGACCTTAGATCGCTTAGGCTTTTTCTATCAACTGCATTATAGTTCTGTCGATCCATTGGGTTCTTCGCATACCGGTGCAGAGAAGCTAACTCATCTTTGACCCTACCGAGTGATCTAACTCCATCGGTAGATTCCTTTCTCTTTTCATAAGAGATTATTCCACCAATGTAAGCGAATACTATTGTCAAAATATAACTGTTTGAACCGAAGGGTACACCGGCTAAAACTCTATCGAAGAAAATGGTCCAGTATTGGTGGACGAATTCAAGATACGGACCAAAGAATGAATGTGAAGAAGCGATCGAGATGATTTTATCTGGATATTCCAATGCCCATGCTAGAGCAAAATACAAGTAACCCTGACTGAGCAAGTAATAGATGGCACCAATTATACCAAGACCTAGGAATGATGCAAGAATACCTTTTTTAGGGCCCCCGGTTCTTCTACCGCCCACGTAACCAGCTAACATAGGTCCAAACAGAGGAATCCACCAAAGGATGGCAGATAACACAACGATATATTTTACTCCACTCCAAAAATCATAAGTTATCTTGCCGAATTCCTTTATTTTTCTGACAGTGTTTCCCCGTTCTTTCTCTTCCTTGAATTTCAATAGTCCTTCTTCCTGGAGTTTTCTTGTCGAAGGATCCCGATACTTTTCTTTCCTCAGACGCATTATATCCCATTATAGTGTCAGATCGTCCGACAGAACGTCTGACAAATAAAATAGGAAGGTCAAATTATTTAAAAGTTTTCATGGTTTATCTTATTTGTCATACTGTTATTAGATAGATTTCAAGATATCTTCCACCTTGGTCTGATGTTCGTCTGCAAGCCTTTCAGCTTTGATTTCATCCGTAGCCTCGGAGTAAATGCGATATTTTGGTTCAGTTCCCGATGCTCTAATCAAGACCCATCCTTCATCGTAGTATATCTTCAACCCGTCAGTATCGTCGTGATCGGTTTCACTGTAAATCTCTTTCAATCTTTCTAACAATGGATCCTTCAATTCATCTGGGCACTCCACACCTCTCTTTTCAAGAAAGTACTGCGGCAGTTCTTCGATCATATCCGATAATTTTCCTTCTTTGGCGACCATCTCTACGATCTTAGCGGCGGTCATAGAACCATCTCTACAGAATTGATGATCCGCAAAGATCAAACCACCGTTTTCTTCCCCTCCAAATATAGCGTTTTCTTCTATCATCCTTCTCGCGACTATTGGAGATCCGACAGCGGTATAGATGAGTTCACCACCGTTCTCTTCAACAACGTCTGCGACACTACTCGACGAGGAGACGGGAGTCACGACAGTTCCCCCTTTATTCTCTTTCACAAGTTTTTCCGCAACCAAGGTCAATGTTCTATCTCCATGAATGTATCCACCGTCCTCGTCGATAAAGATAGTCCTATCAGCGTCGCCATCATGTGCGATGCCTAGGTCAGCGTCTGTTTCTGAAGTCAACCTGATCAGATCTTGCAAATTTTCTTTGATTGGTTCACTGTTGTGTCCCGGGAAAAAACCATCAGGCTGAGCATTGAGCGTAACCACTTCACATCCCAACTCCCTCAATAGATAAGGTGTAAGATGACATCCTGCGCCGTTAGCACAGTCGAGTATAACTTTAGGTTCAGCTTTTCTGATAGCTTCTTCATCTATCTTTTCTTTTATAGCTGCAGAATAGAGGTCAAGAGCGTCATCTGATTTTTTCTTACCGACCTCATCCCAACCGACAAGATCAAAATCTTTAGAAAAGTAAATATCTTCGATCTCTTCTTCCATCCAACCGATCAGTTCTGTACCGTCATCATTTACACACTTGATACCGTTAAATTCAGGGGGATTATGTGAAGCGGTGATAGCTACACCAAAGTCAGCCAATCCCTTCGTATAGAATTGTAAAGCTGGCGTTGGGACTTCTCCAAGATCGATCACATCACAGCCGGTAGCCATCAACCCAGAAGAAACCGCATTCTTCAACATGTAGTTTGAAGCTCTAGTATCGGTTCCTATGGCCACCTCTTTATCTTTTCCTATCCATGTACCTATTGCTTTGCCTAGTTGAAGGGCTAGGTCCGTATCCATATCTTTGTTTATCGTGCCTCTAACTCCGTTAGTTCCAAAAAGCTCGGTCATATTTCTTTCTCCTCCGGTTCAAATTTTTCTTTTATCACTTCTTTATTCTTTTCTAGATACAGATTGTCAGATATTATAGAATCTTTTATCGTAACATTGTCCTCGACTACGACATCATATCCCAATATGCTGTCCTCTATGATGCATCCTTTTCCTATCTCTACCCCATCATAGATCATAGAATTATATATACTAGACTTTCCTATCCTGCAGTCTTTCCCAACGGTCACGTATTCTCCAAGTTCTCCCTCGATAGAGCTTTTATCGCCTACAAGTCTTTTCTTTCCCATCTCATCGAGTAACGTACGATGTGCCTCGAATAAACTCGAGGGTCTTCCACAGTCTATCCAATAACCTTCAAATTCATAGCCAAAGAGACCTTCCTCTACCAAATCAGGAAAGATTTCACGTTCCATCGATACTTTTTCTCCTTCAGGTATCCTGTCAAATACTTCAGGTTCTAAAATATAGTGACCGGCATTAACTTTCCTAGAAAATGCCTCCTCAGGAGCAGGTTTTTCTTGAAAACGCTTTATCCTTGAATCTTTAGAGATGTCCATAACTCCAAACTCGGTAGGATCATCGACTCTCCAGGCAGAGATAGCTCCGATCCCGTCTTTTTCGCGGTAAAAATCTAGGTAATTTCGAAAATCGAGGCTAGATATTATGTCTGAATTGATTACAAAAAATGTATCGTCGACATAACTTTCGACATTCTTCACCGCTCCCGCGGTCCCTCTAGGTTCCGGTTCATCCACTATGTGTACTTCTCTATCCAGATTTACATCTTCAAAGTACTCTCTCAACATATCTATTTTGTAATTAGCCGCTAAAACGACTTCTTTTACTTCTTTAGGCAGAGAATCGATAATGTGCTGGACCAAAGATTTGTTGAGTAGGGGTAGTAGAGGCTTTGGAGTAGTATAGGTCAAAGGGCGCATCCTCGTACCGAATCCTCCCGAGAGTAGAATTGCTTGCATCGGATGACATTACCAATATAGTCCTAATAAATATTACGATTCCAATTTTTCAAGTTCTTCGATCAAATCATCAACTTCATCGAAATCATCTACAGCATCTATTTCCCAGGTATTTATCCCCAAGATATCTTTTCCATACCTCTGTGCAAAACATATCTCGGACAGAGTTCCATATGCGCCGTCTATTGCGATGATCACGTCGCCGTTCATCACGACGAGAGTGTTTCTCATAATTCCCAAATTTGTGACTATCGCATGATCGATATATTCATTCGCTTCATCCCTAGAGGAAGAAGGTAATATCCCTATGGTAGTACCGCCCTTCCTTTTCGCGCCTTTGCAAACTTCTCTCATGACTCCTCCTCTCCCGCCACAGACGATGGTGTGGCCTCTCTCGGCCAACTCTTCTCCTAGATCTTCAGCCATCTTCAAGTCTTTTTCACCAGCAGACCCAACATCCCCTCCGATCACGCTGATATACATAGATGCACATAAAAGATCGGCATATTAGTTTTTTCCGATTTGAACATATACTTTGTCATGTTCTTGGATTGTGACTTCCTCTCCGCCCTGAAGGACGGAGCTTCCGATCAAAGCTAATGAGGTTGCATTCCGCTCGCTGACTTCATGAGGGAGTAAAAATCCCTCAGAGCGGTCAGGTCATCGCTTCCAGCTCCGGGACTAGCCACGAAGCCCCCTGCTCTTGAAAGAGGTTTCAAGAACTTTCCAAGAGCCCGTCGTCCGATGTTGTGTGCACCGTTCTTGTCCGAGTGTACCTCAAGTCCACAGTTGTCGCATCTGAACACGCCGGCGTTCCGTTCGCCTTTCGTTCCGCACCTTGAACAAAGCTGTGATGTCCAGGCCTCGCTCACTTCAACGTAGCCGATACCGTTCCAGTGCGCCTTGTATTCCAGCTGTCTTCTCAGCTCGTAATGCGGGAATCTGTGTAGTTTTCTGTTCATCAGTCTGCCGTTGTCTTGGTCCTGTATTCCCGTCAGTTCACCGACGAATATCAATAGGTTGTTTTCTTCAGCGTACTTGACTATCTTATCCGTCAGCTTGTGGATGGAGTCGTTCACTTTATCGTACTCACGCCTGAAGAAGCGTGAACGGTTGGATCCGTAGTCAGTCTGCCTTCTGAGATAGAAAAAATGTGTCTGCACGTCGCGTATATCGGAACCGTCGAGCATCGTCTCACGACCGGGTAACGCCACTGACGCTACTGGCTGCCTCAAGCCAAGATCGATACCCAGAACTCCGTCGTAACGCTCCTGCAGGAACACATCCTTCTTGATCATGATGTGGAGATGAAAACGGCCGTTCCGTTTCAAGAGTTTGGTCATACAAATTTCATGTTTATCTTCGATGTCCATATGTGTTCTTATCGGTACTTTGATACCGCCGTGCCGCTGTTTGGACGGTATCTTGAAAAAGTAGTCCGCAACCTCGGATCCACAGTCTCTCAACTCGATCAGATCTTTACGGAGAAAGACGGGATACGCTTTACCGTCCTTCAGGTCATCTGTATCAAGATTCCGTTCGGCCTGCTGCCTGTGTGCGCTGTACACCTTATCGATTCCTTCATCTATATGAAGCCAGCGCTGATAGTTCGACCACATCCGTTCAAGCTGTTCCCACTTTACGTTGGTCAATTCGACAACGGCCGATTTGACTGTCTTTTCGGCTTCCATCTCCTTATGTGTCCAGCACCATTGTAGTATTTAAATATCCGTTCGGGGGGTCAGTAAAAGTGACTCCATTGTCTGTATCCTCTCCCTGAAGGAAGAGGCCTTAGACAGTTATTTAGGGTAAAGAAAACCATTCTCTTTTTATATTGCAAAGATGTTTTCAATATCATGACTCTTAAAGAGATGAGGGAACTAGCCGAAGAGATGATAATTGAAGGAATTCGGTCCGCAGATCCCGAGCATCTGGTCAAAAACAATATAGATATCGACGGTCAAAAGATAAAGATATGTGGGGAGACTTTCTACCGCAACGATTATGAGGAGATCGTTTTACTAGGCGTCGGAAAGGCGTCGTTACCAATGGCAAAAGGTTGTAAAAAACTAGATCCCGACGATGGGATAGTTATAACTAAATCTTGTAGAGATATTGAGAAAGATACATATCCTGTTAAAGTGAAAGAAGCTCATCATCCTTATCCAGAGCACGCAAATATAGAGGCGACGAATGAATTATTATCTAAAGTTGAAGGAAAAGAGAACGCTCTTTTTATATTTCTTGTTTCTGGTGGTGGTTCTGCATTATTTACATCTCCTTCGAAAGACATTACGCTTTCCGAAATAAAAGATTTGAACAGACTCCTTATCAAGTCCGGGGCGGATATCCATGAGATCAACGTCGTCAGAAAACACGTATCTAGGGTCAAAGGTGGGAGGTTCGGGAATTTCTGCTCTCAAAGGGGAGATATAGTTTCGCTGATAATTTCAGATGTGGTCGGAGACGATCTGAGTGTAGTGGCTTCAGGGCCGACCTATCCAGACGATTCCACATATAAAGATGCTGAAGAGATCCTAAAAGAATTCGATCTTTGGAAAAAAGTCTCACATAGTATAAGAGAACACATAAAAAAGGGAATAGAAGGAGAAGTGGAAGAGACTCCGACAGAATTAGATGTACACAATTTCCTGGTAGGTAACAACATGGTAGCTCTCCAAGGGGCTAAAAAAATAGTAGAAGAAAAGAACATCAATAATATAATACTGACCTCCCAGAACCAAGGGGGAGCAAAAGTTGTAGCCAAACCGTTGATGGGCATCGCGAAGGAGATACAAGACACTAGTAATCCGATCGGTCCACCAGCTGTATTAATACTCGGTGGGGAAACCACCGTAAGACTCGAATCTACAAATGAAGAAACTGGCAAAGGAGGTCCTAATCGAGAGTTGGTTCTAAGTTCGGCGATCGAGATTCAAGGAAGGAAGAATATTGTCATAGCTAGTGTCGACTCCGATGGTACCGACGGGCTAGGCAAGGCTGGTGCCATAGCAGATACGTCTACAGTAGAAAGATGCGAATTTGATCCAAAAGACAATCTAGAAAGACACGATACACAACCTTACTTCGAATCCATCGGTGATTCTATCGAATTCGACAGTAGAACGAATGTGAACGATATAACTGTAATAATAGTAGAGGAAAAGGATGAGAAAAAGTAAAAAAGTTTTCACTTCGACTCTATCAATTCTCGAGTCTTATCAAAACCTTTCTCGAAAGCTGCTAGATTCATCTCCACAAATCTCTCAGGAACTTTGTCCTCTACAGCCTTCATCATATCATCTTTGTTTATTGGTAGAACTTCCGTAGCGCTCAAAGCTCCCAGCATCACTATGTTTTGAGTTATCGAAGCTCCAGCTTCTTTAGCAAGCTCTTCTGCTTTTAGTGTGATCAACCTGTCAGTCGATTTTTCGAGTGAGGGCAATATTTTTTCTTCAACACTGGGATATTCCTGAGTACCAACGCTAACCGTGAAAGGAACTATCGGCTGTTCGTTAGTCACTATCCAAGTTTTTTTAGAAGCCTGTTCGATCGCTCTGTATGTCTCTATCGGTTCAAAACCAAGGATCACATCAGCATCTCCTTTTCCGATTAATGGGCTATAAACTTCTTCTCCTATCTTTACTGTTGTGACAACCACTCCGCCTCTTTGAGCCATACCGTGAACTTCGCTCATATAAACGTCCAAGTCCCTCTCAAGTGCCGCAGCTCCAAGGACTTGCGAGGACGTCAATATCCCTTGCCCGCCGACGCCGACTATCTCTAGATTTACACGTTTCATTCTTCCCCCTCCTGCTTGATAGCGTCGAAGGGACAGATCTGAGCGCACTGACCACAGCCTACACACTGCGTTTCGTCTATAATCACCTTCTCGCCCTCTCTCACTAGAGCTATACAGCCGAATTTGTTAGTACAAACATGACACTGCCTGCATTCTTCTTGGTCCACCTGATAGGGATCCCAATTTACCTCCCCCTGCTCTATCAATGCGCAGGGATGCTTGGGTACCACAACAGATATACCATCATGTTCGATAGCTCTCTCGAAGACTTCTGTCGTTTCTTCGATATCATAGGGATCTACAGTTTCCACGAACTCTACTCCCGCACCTTCGGCCAATTCTTCTATTGAGAGCATAGGTGCTTGATCACCCATGCCTGTCCTTCCTGTTCCTGGATGAGGTTGATGTCCTGTCATAGCTGTCGTTCTGTTATCCATTATCACGTAAACGAAATCGTGATCGTTGTATACGCCGCTCACGAGCGGAGCCAACCCAGAATGGAAGAAAGTTGAATCTCCTAGGAAAGCGAAGACTTGCTGATCAGTGTTTTTCGAAAAACCTCCTGCGGCTCCAACACTTGAACCCATGCACAGTAAGAAATCAGCAGTGTTTAAAGGGTCTTGCACACCAAGAGTATAACATCCTATATCGCTAGAAAATACAGCTTCTTTATCACCTAAAGCCTGTTTCACCGAATAATACGTTCCTCTGTGGGGACAGCCTGGGCAGAGTGATGGTGGTCTAGACGGCAGATCGTATTGTTCAGGTCTCAGTGTCTCTGTATCATCTTCAAAATCTATCAGCTCGGCTAAAGCCTCTTTTATCCTGTCAGGATTGTATTCATAAAGTCTCGAAAGATGACCGCTTTTTTTCCCATAAATCTCAAGATCTGGATTGACTTCTTTAGCTAATGCCTTCACCTTTTCTTCGAGGAACGGTTCGAGTTCTTCGACGACTAGCACTCTTTCGGCTCCTTCGATATACTCTTTAGTTTTTTCCAAAGGGAGAGGATTGGTCATCCCTAGTTTTAGAATAGAAACAGGAAGATCGTACTCCTCTTTTGCCTCTCTGATATAATTGAATCCTGCACCGGAAGATATCACATGTAGCTCAGGGTCGTTCTCATCAATAACCTCTGTGAAACGAGATTCCTCCGATATTGGACCCGCTTTTTCCATTTGCTCGAGCAGACGAGGATGATTTTTCCTCGCATTTTGAGGGACGCTCACAAATCTTCCAGGATCTTTGTCAAAGTGTCCTTCATTATCAGGCTCATTGAGATCATCGAAAGTGACCACTCCTCTTGCATGATTTACCCGGGTGGTGGTTCTCACAAGAACGGGGAGTTCTAGTTCTTCTGAAATATCGAAGGCCTCCTTTGTCATCTCTTTCGCTTCGTGAGGAGTGATAGGCTCAAGCATCGGTATATTACCTAGCAAAGAATAATATCGGTTGTCCTGTTCATTCTGGCTGGAATGCGTAGAAGGATCTCCAGCCGCAACAATTACCATACCTGCTCTCGTTCCGGCATACATCAATGTCATGAGAGCGTCGCTAGCCACGTTAACTCCAACATGTTTCATCCAAACCATCGATCTTACTCCGGATACTGCTGCTGCAGCGGCTGTCTCCATCGCGACCTTTTCGTTGGCTGAATACTCGAAGTACATCCCGTATTCCTTCGCTATCTTTTCAAATGTATTACCAATCTCTGAAGAAGGAGTTCCAGGATAGGTAGAACCGTGGCCGATGCCAGCTTCTAGAGCACCTCTAACTATTGCTTCATTCCCTAACAGTAATACTTCTCTTCCAGGGTCATCCTCCAACAACTCTTTCATCTGGGCCACCTTATTCCTCTTTGTACAGTTCTTCTTGTGTGAATTTCTCTTTCTTAAGAAGCTTATCCCAATATCTATCGACATTCTTCTGAATCTTTTCAACTTCCTCTTCAGGTAGATGTCTGAACCTACCCTGTGTTCTCAGATAATCTTTCACAGGTATCTCTTCTTTAGGTTTCTTGTAAACATTGTAAACTCCATTCTCTATTTCGTAGAGTGGGAAAACCTTTGACTTGAATGCGAGTTCCCCGATCTCTATAGTTTTACTAGGTTTAGACCTCCAACCTGTGGGACATGGAGCATAGATATGGATAAATTTAGGCCCATTGATTTCTGCAGCCTTTTTGAACTTTTCTATGAACGACTGGGGATAGGCGATGTTAACCGTAGCTGCATAAGGGATGTTATGGCTTTCCATGATATCCATCATATCCTTTTTCGGCTGTTTTTTCCAGGCTTTTTCGCTTCCAACAGGAGTAGTTGTGGTCCATGCACCTTGTGGCGTCGAACCGCTTCTCTGGATACCAGTGTTCATGTATGCTTCATTATCATACATCACTTGAATTGTATCTGTGCCTCTTTCTACAGCACCGGAAAGGGCCTGTATCCCGATATCTGCCGTACCGCCGTCACCAGCAAAACCAACCACGTTGATATCTGCGTCTATATCCTTCGCATCGAGAGCTGCTCTTATACCGGATGAAGAAGCACCTGTCGTTTCAAAAGCGGTGTAAAGAAGTGGTACCTCAAGGTTCTTAGATGGATAAACACCAGGTATTACAGCCCAGCAGCAGGCTGGTATATTGACCGTCGTATCTTTACCTAGAGCCTTTAGCATATATCTCATCGCATGGGCTGCCCCACAACCAGGGCAGGCGTTATGACCAGAATTCATCAACTCTTCTTCAGGTATTTTTGCCATGATTATCTCCTCCATTTTTTCCTATCGCTTCTTAAGTCGACCCATTCGACCTCTTGATCTAAACCTTTATCTTGAAGTTCTATAGTGTCCAAAAATATCTTCTCTAGTATTTCTGGAGTCAGATCTCTACCTCCAAGTCCAACGATGTAATTCTT
Organism: Thermoplasmatota archaeon; assembly: GCA_018334835.1. Taxonomy (GTDB): domain Archaea; phylum Thermoplasmatota; class Thermoplasmata; order Halarchaeoplasmatales; family Halarchaeoplasmataceae; genus Natronoplasma. Next base: position 53,514 of record JAGXLF010000002.1, read on the forward strand.
GACTACCGGAGAATTGTGCCCGTAAAGTGCTTCCTTTATCTCTCTAGCTGCATCTCCTGCAGCACCGAACGAGTAGCTCCTGTCCAATATTCCAACTACGTTCACATTTTTAGTCAATTCTCGGATCTCTTCTTTCGGGAACGGACGTAAAGTCCTCAATCTTGCCAATCCAATGTTATGTCCTTCATCTCTCAATTCGTCGATTACATCTTTTGAAGTACCGGATATGGAACCCATCGTTATCACTAGAACATCCACACCGTCGGTCTTGTACTCTTCGATGAGTCCACCAGGATCTCTACCAAATGTTTCTTCAAACTCTTTGTTCACTTCTTTTATTTTGTCCTTAGCTCCTTCCATGGCTTCCTCCAACTTCTTCGCGAAGTCCATATACCAGTCTGGCATCACCAATGAGCCGAATCCGGCCGGATTTTCGATATCCAATTTCACGTCGGGGTCATAAGGCGGCAAGAATTCGTCCACTTTCTCTTGATCGTATATTTCAACAGGTTCTCTAGTATGACTCAGTATGAAAGCGTCTTCAACGATCATCCCAGGAAGCATGATATCCTCATCTTCGCATATCTTGTAGGCCATCAGAATGCTGTCCAAAACTTCCTGATTATTCTCACAAAAGAACTGTAGCCAACCGGTACCCTTCTGGGCTATGGTATCTAAATGATCCGCCCAAACGCTCCAAGGTGGTCCCATCGCTCTGTTAACATTGGTCATCACCACTGGTAAACGTGCTCTAGATGCCCACATCAGCATCTCGTGCATGAGAGCCAATCCATGGGCTGAAGTCGCAGTGTAAGTTCTAGCACCCGTTGTCGAAGCGGCTATACATCCGGCCATAGCGGAGTGTTCGCTTTCCACCTTGACATATTCGGTATCCATCTTTCCGTCAGAGACGAATTCAGCAATCTTTTCAACGACAGATGTCTGGGGTGTTATTGGATAAGCCGAAACGACTTCCGCCCTAGCCAATCTAGCTCCATATGCAGATGAATAATTTCCAGTAACTATCTTATATTCAGACATACTTTTCCTCCTTTTCCATATCAATAGCATCTACAGGACATATCTCAGCACATATCCCACAGCCCTTACAGAAGTCAAAATCAACGACCGCTCCTTCTTCTTCAACGAATATAGCTACATCAGGACAATACTTCCAACATTCACCGCAGCTTATACAGGTGTCGAGGTCAACGATAGGTCTTACAGTTCTCCAGCTTCCTGTCTTGTTGAGATACTCCGAGTTGCAATCGGCGATGGGTGTCCTAGGTAGATCTGTATGGTCCTCTGGATCCTCGCACAATAAGTCTTCCGATTTCGGTATATCAGTCTGTTCCGACAAAAGAGTTCTCTCAGGTGATTCCAACTTTTCTCCAGGATATGGGCCTTGTAATTCCTCATATGCCTGTTTAGCAGCTTCCGCATTTGCTTTATTCTTCGCTGGAGCGTGCTCCAATATAACATCGATCAATGATTCCTCTTCTACCATACCCGTGGCGCTGCTAACGGCGCCCAGTATCGCAGTGTTGACGATGGGAGCGACCTCAGTTCCAAGTCCATGCTGGACAGCTATATCACTCGCATCGACCGTGTAAACATCCGCGTTTGTATTTACTTTCATTTCACTTGGCTCCTTCCCTGTGTTTATTACCATTTGACCGTCATCCTTCAGGCCCTCTGTAACATCTACTGCCTCCATAAGTGCAGTGTCAAGAACGATCACTATATCCGGTGTATGGATCTTTGAATGATCCCTCACTTTTTTATCATCTATCCTGGTGAAGGCTGTCACGGGAGCCCCCCTTCGCTCGACACCGAACATCGGGAATGCCTGTACATCTTTTCCTTCCTCAAAGGCGGCCCGGGCTAGCAATTCAGAAGCAACAACTGAGCCCTGTCCTCCTCTTCCATGGAAGCGAACTTCTATCATTTCAATAGCACCATGGGACTATTAAAATCTACTATAAAGACCTTTTTGTGAGCTGGAGAAATGGATTTAATATGAAAAGGAGGAAGAAAGGGATAAATAAAAATATAACATCTCACTCTCAATGGTCCAAGTCGTCCAAGTTCGGCTTTGAATGGTGTTCCTATCGGGCCGGTGGTCTAGGGGTCATGACGTCGCCCTTACAACTGTCAAAAGCAGTACGAAAGGCGAAGTTCGGCGGTTCAAATCCGCCTCGGCCCATCTCTATTTCTTAGTGATCTCTCTGATCCAATTTTTAAGTCCCCTTATATCATCTAAATTGTTGGATACTAAAGACCTTGAATATTTGGCTATATAAACAATCTTTTTCCGGGAAATCTCTCTCAGGTATCGATTCATCTAGAAAAGGACATAGTTTCTCCCAACCTTCTCCATCGGTTATATCAATGATTAAGAGGTCGTCTTCTCTTTTAGAGAAATACGAAAGAACCTCTTGTCTATGTTTTTTGTAGGCCTTCCTAAATTTTTCTTCATCGTAATCTATAGCACCATAAATCTCTTTGTGAAGACGATTGAACCAGAAGTCACCTTTGAGTATCTGTCCCGGCCAAAAGTGACGGTTGCAGGAATCCAGCCATTCTTCTAACTCTCTAGTGGTGAATATGAACCTAGAACCCGGGAAGGTCTTATCTAATTCTTTGTAAAATCTAACAACAGGAAGATCAGAAAGGAAATCATACTTCTCAGCCCCTGCAAAGTCAAATTTCAAACCTTCTTCAGTATATTTTAAGAGTCTTATAGGAAAATGTTTTGTTTTATATCCCAATATTTTGAGAGCCTTGGTTAGGCTGGTGGTACCCGTTTTAGATAGACCTATGCAGAAGACTTTATGTTTTTTTTCGATCATCGTAATTTCCCTTTCATTCTGCTCTTTTCTCGAGAAGCTTAATGAACCTTTTTCCCTTAAAAATTTACCGCGGATAGATGGAAAAGAGATCATCCTTCCTCTCACAAAACTCCTTTTCTAGAAGATGGATTATTTTTTCCCACATATTCCGGAAATATCTCATGGACTCAGATAATCATCCATTACCTTTATATATTCAAACCATTTTAAAACCTAATGTTAAAAAAATAATTCAATCTAAAATCAATAGCTCCGAAAAATCAATCCAACTTATTTTTTATTCTTTGGAGGATAAAAGATGAAAATCGCAATGGTCACTGATACATGGCTACCTACAAAAGATGGTGTGGTCAATTCTATTATCCAGTTTAGGAAGTGTTTAGAGGAATTAGGTCATCAAGTTTATATATTCGCTCCGGGCCAAAAAAATAAGGTTTCAGAAGAAGACAATAATGTTTTTCTTTTCAAGTCTAAAATATTCAAACCATATCCAGATTATAGGATGGCTATCTATCCAACTGGAAGGACTCAAAAATTACTTTCAGAAAAAAACATAGACGTGATCCATAACCATGGTATGGGATTTATGGGCATAAGAGCTATGATAGCATCAAAGTTTTTAGAATTACCCTGTGTGTTCAACTTTCATACCTGGGTTACTGATGCGTTACAATATTCTCCACTAAATTTACCAGATAACTTACTGAAACGCTTAACCTGGATATATTTACGTTACCTATTGAAAAAGAGCCATGCGGTCATCGCTCCGAGTGAGCAGACCATGATGGAATTGAAGGAAAAGTGTCCAAATATGCATCATTCAGCCGTTCTCCCCCCCACGATAGACAGAACTCGATACAATAAGGACGTTGATGGACAATCTATTAGAAAGAGATGGGGAGTAGAAGATGAGAGTCTGCTTCTACACGTTGGCAGGATATCTAAAGAAAAAAATTTAGAGTTGATTATCAATTCCTTACCTTACATAAAAAAGGAAAGACCGGATGTGAGGCTTTTCATCGTTGGAGATGGACCGGCAAAACCCTATTTCGAATCACTCGTGAGCAAGAAAGGTTTAGATGATGTGATAACTTTTACCGGTTTTGTTCCTGAAAAAGAACTTCCCAAGTACTATGGAGCCGCCGATGCTTTCCTTTTCGCATCTACCTTTGAAACCTTAGGATTGGTGATGTTAGAAGCATTAGCAACAGGAACACCGGTAGTCGGACTTGACCATGGAGTAATCCCAGAGATAATTAATCACGGGGATAATGGGTTACTCTTCAAGGATAGCCCCAAGGACTGTGCTGAAAAAACTCTCAAAATCTTGCGTTCGGAGAAGAAGATCAGTGATAATTTCAATGAGAACATTCCCCAAGATAATTTAGAGTGTGGCAAGAAATTGGAAGAAATTTATGAAACCGCTAGAGAAATAAAAAGGAAAAGGATAAATTGAATCCTACAATATAACTTCAGCTATGACTAGGCCTCCACCCATCAGCATAAAAACGAGTCCTACAGTTCTTTTCAATTGTTTTTCCGAGGCTAGATTTGCAAATGTTGAAGCAGACCTAGACCCGATCACACCTCCTATACTACCTACGACAATCGCTGTTAACATGATCTCTCCATAGTATATGTGCCCTATAGCTCCTGATAAGGCCGTGAATATCATGATGATCACCGATGTGCCTACTGCTTTATGAATAGGAAAATCTAAAGCGACTACGAGCGCGATTAAAAACATTAAACCTCCTCCAGCCCCTATTATGCCAGATACAATTCCGATACTAAGTCCGATTAAAATAGATGAAAGCTGCTTTCTCTTCTGAAGCACTCTTTTTACTGATTTGATTATCTTCATATCCTGAAACTCCTTTCCAGTTTCCGTTTCTGGCTCCACTACGAAAGCTATGCCAATACACAAGGTTATAAAACCGCTAGTTCCTCCAAGACTCGTTGAAGGGATCGGTGTCGAGAGCCAACTCCCGAAAAAAGCACCAATGACCGCAGCAATTGCTATCTGGAGTCCAGCTTTCAGATCGGTATTACCATGTTTACCATAAGTGTAAGCGGCCATCGAAGAGGCAAAGACATCGATAGCCAAAGCTATTCCTATGGCCACATATGCCTCGTAATTTAGAAAGATCATCAGAGTAGGTATAACCAACGCAACTGCACTGGCGCCAATCAAACCAGTGATTATCCCAGCACCCCATCCAGCCATAAATAATACTATGAGCTCAAATATCATGGATCGTCCTCCATCGTTTAGTATCTAAATAACAAGGTACCAATGAATACAAACTCATGATGGGAGAACAAGAGATTACTATTTAAATATTTAATGACGTGAATTGATAGATTATATATAAACTCAAAATTATTTCTTTCTTCACATATACTTTCTTTTGACATCATTTTGGGACTTTAAGTGAAGAGATTAAGGTGTTATCTTTCCCTGCTTGAGATCTTTAACTGTTCTATTTCATCGGAATTAAATCAGATTATTTTAAGAGTTATAACAATCTTTAAAAGTCAGAAATAAGTATCGTTAATAATGATAGATGTTCCGGGTAGAGAAAAAATATTACTCTATTTGATAAAGAAGGAGAAATACCAAGAAAAGAGGTTTTCTTCCTTCTTCTACTGCCAGGAATGGATAGCGGAAAGTGTTGAGCTCTCGCAAAACAGAACGAGTAAACTTCTTGTTGAAATGGAAGAAAATGGTCTGATAGAAATAGAATCAAGGAAGGTGAAAGGAGCTTCTCAAAAAAGATACGTTTATTTTTTAACAGAAAAAGGAAAGAAAAAAGCTGAAAAAGTCAAAAGGGACATCGAAGAAGAAAACATCAATATCAAAACAAAAGATAAAGTGGCTGAAATAGAACTCAAAGATATCGATAATTACGTCCAAGGATCAAATCTTTATCTATTCACTCTAAACAAGATTAATCAAGACGGAGTTTTAGACCTTACCGACATAGGCGAGGAAGATTTATTCGTAAATAGAGAAAAGGAAATAAGGATGCTGAAGAATTTTCTGAAGAAAAAGGGGAATGAAAATCTCAATACTTTATTAATAGAAGGATGTGCTGGCGTTGGAAAAACTCGGCTCGTAGAAGAACTAAGAAAATATGGAAAAAATGAAGGTTTCAATTTTTATGAAGGAAAGGGTGTTTATGAATCAGTTGAATCTTTTTTCCCGTTCCGAAGAATTTTTGATGAGATATTAGAAGAAAACCCAGAAATATTAGAAAATGAGAATATCTCACAACTTTTTAAAAATGAAGATAGCAATTGGGAGGAAGGAATTGAAGCACTAGATATTTCTATAGAGGATTTTTTTAATAAATTGAAGAATAGTTTGGAAAGTTTTTCATCGGAAAGACCGACTATCATTTTCGTGGATAACCTCCAATGGGCTGATTCGGTTTCAGTGCAATTTTTTGAATATATCACTGATGAGTTAGAAGAAAATTCAGTGGATATATTAGGGGCATATAGAAAAGAAGATACGAAAAATCCGAATTCAGGCAGATCGATATATGATATCATACATTCGAATAATTCAAAAATTGTCGGAGTTGACCCCTTTGATTGGAGAAACACTAGGAAATTATTGATGAGGAGGATTGGAAGAAACAATATTCCAGGTAAATTTGTCGAGATGATCTATAACCTCACTGAAGGAATTCCTTTATTCATCAATGCTATAACCGATGAAATGTTAAATGAAGGGGTATTACAGCCCTTAAAAGATAATTATCCAGAAACATTGGGAGAGATAAAATTACCGAAGAAGGTAAATGAGCTATATGATATTAAATTTAAAAAGTTGAACAAAAAAGAAAGGGAGGTTCTTCAATTATGCAGCTGTATCGATGATGACTTCTCTGAAGATTTGGTTATCAGTACTGCCCAGGGCGAAAATAATGAAATAGAAGAAATTATTGGAAACTTGAAAAAAGCTAACTTTTTGAAAGATCACTCAGAAAATAGATTAGATTTCACATACGAGATAACAAGGTTTACTATTTACAAAAATTTGTCGAGATCTAGACGAAAAAAACTTCATAGGAATATTGCTCAGAGTTTGAAAAAAATCGATGAAGGAAAAGTCGTAAATTATCATCTCAGACTGGGAAAGCATCTCGAGAAGATCGGTAAATTCAAAGAAGCTGTTGAATCCTATTTGAAAGGCGCTAATGAAACTGAGGAGATTTACGAAAATGACAGAGCGATAGAGCTTTACGAAAGGGCGTTAAAAATCTTAGAGAAACATCCTGTCCAAATGATTGATGAGAACAAGATCCACGAAGATCTAGCGGGTGTTTTGGAAAAAAAGGAAGATCATAGAAAAGCTTTAAATCATTTGAAAAAGGCAGAAAATAAAACTGAGGGGGAGAGAAGGCAGTTATGTTTGAATAGGAAAATCGCGGGATGTTTGAGAGAAACAAGCCAGTATGAAAAGGCGTTAGAATATATAGAGAAGGGAGAAGGAATCCTATCAAAAATGGATCAGATGTCTTTTGATAATAAAAAAGAAAAATGTAAACTATTGAAGGAAAAGGGTATGATCTATCTGCGGAAGAATGAATTTGAGGACTGCCAAAATATCTTTGAAAAGATGAGAGAACTATCAGACAAAATAGGATCAAAAAAGGATAAAGGAGAGGCTATTCATTATTTAGGAACTATTTCTTATTATCGATCTGATTTTGACCGAGCAAAAGAGTACTTACAACGATCTATCGAGTTACGAGAAAAGGCAGATGATTTGGAAGGGTTAACCAAGTCTTATAACAATCTCGGCGTGGTTTTTCGAAATCTACAGGAACCTCATAAGGCTCTGGAATTTTATAAAAAAACTAATAAAATTAAAAAAGAATTAGGTTCTAGGGAAGGGGATATATCCGCCCTCGAAAACATTGGAACAATATATTTTGATTTAGGAGAATTGGACAAATCTATAGAGTACTACCAGGAGTGTTTAGAAATAGAAAAAAAGATCAAAGATCATCATGGAATGGCCGCAACCTTGGATAATATAGGTGTAGTTTATTTTGGAAAAGGAGAATTTGATAAGGCCCTTCAATATCACGAACGAAGTTTAGAAATGAAGAAAAGGCTGGAGAACCGGTCTGGAATTTCATTTTCTTTGTACAATATGGGATTATCTTACAGGGGAAAAGGTGAGCTTGAAAAAGCATTAGAACTCCTCAAAGAAAGCTTGGAGATAAGAAAAGAACTAGAAGATAAATTGAATATAGGATACTCAAAATTATGGATAGGTATAGTTCACTTAGATTTGGGAAATCTAGGAAAATCAAATGAGTATCTTAAAGACGCTTTAGATATCTTCAAAACAACGAAAAGCGACCATGGTATGGGAATGGCCCTAACTTTTTTGGGAAGATTAAAAGTCCTTCAAAGTTCCATGGATGAGGCAAAAAAATATCTCGAGCACAGCGAAAAGATCAAATCAAAGCTAGAAGAAGAAGGATATAAATTGATGGTCGATCGACATCTTGCCGAGTTCTATTTGAAGAAAAATAGGTTGGAAAAATCCATCGCTCACTGTCAAGGGTCTTTGAGAAGAGCAAAACGATCAGGGATGATGAATGAGCTCGGTAAATGCAGAAAAGTCCTTGGTAATATATATTGGGAGAAAGGGATTCTGAGAAGAGGTAAGGAAGAGTTCAAAAAGGCTGTAAACATCTTCGATGAAACAGGTGATAAAAAGAATAAAGCGGAAGTGATGTTAGAGTGGGGAAACAAATTGATCGAGCGGGGAGAAGAAGACAAGGGTGAGAAAAAAAGATCAGATGGTCTTAAGCTACTTGAAGAATGCCAGATAGATCTCTCCTCTTGATGATCTAAGAAGAGAATTTATTTAGATGATATCGTAATCTTTTTATTTGTTATTAGATTAAAGCTGGGTAGATGTTAGATCATAAAAAATTGATGTTGTTCCGATTCTCATCCTATGGCTTCTTAAAAAATCTGAGATTCTTCGAGCCTTTTCTTTATCTCTTTTTCTTAGCTAACGGCCTAACTTACCTCCAGATTGGTTTTTTGATTTCCATTCGAGAAACATCTACTCTATTATTAGAGACTCCAACTGGAATAATAGCCGATCTAACGGGCAGAAGGAAAGCAATGGCTACAGCCTTTGCCTCTTATATCGTTTCTTTTATTGTTTTTTACTTTTTCAGTTCTTTCCTGCTGTTCATACCAGCAATGCTCTTATTCGCTTTAGGAGAGACCTTCCGTTCCGGAACTCATAAGTCGATGATAATGGAACATCTAGACGAAGAAGGGATGTCGGACCAAAAAGTCCAGTATTACGGTAAGACAAGATCCGCTTCTAGATTAGGTTCTGCAGTCTCAGCCGTCCTAGCCGGAGTAATAGTTTACCATTTCCAGAACTATAATATCGTATTTCTCGTTACAATTTTTCCTTACATAATAGCTTTCTTCTTGATGCTCAGTTATCCTAAAAGTCTAGACGGAGAACCTTCCGGAGTCTCTTTCGATAGCACTATTAGTCACTTAAAAGGGAGTTTAAGACAATTTTTTGATCATCCGAAACTAGGAAAGATGATGGCAAACGCCTCTATTTACGATTCTTTCTTTAAGATCTCTAAAGACTACCTTTCTCCCATCATTCGAAGCTTCGCCGTTGGTCTTCCCTTCCTGCTCTATATCGAAAATAATGACCAGCGAACCGCTATTCTAGTCGGGGTTATCTATTTTTTCGTATATATGAACAGTTTCATTTCTTCTAGGAAATCGGCTTCATTGATGGAAAGAACAGGGAATATGTCAAAAGCTCTGAATCTTCTCTACTTCATAATGGCTTCAGCTTTCTTAGCTGTCGCTATTTTCCTATACCTCAATGTAACTTTGCTCGCCATCGCCGCATTCTTCTTTTTCTTCACCTTATATAATCTGAGAAAACCGATGGTGGTAGGTTATCTAGGTGATATAATAGAACCCGATACTAGAGCTACTCTCTTGAGCGGCCATAACCAACTCCGCTCTGTGGTAGGAATGATAATCGCTCCAATCCTGGGCTTTCTAGCCGATACGTTTGGGATAAGTATGGCCTTCTTCTTCGGGGCCTTGGTGCTCATCATTATCGGTTTGGTACTTCCGGTAAAAGAAGTCAAAAGACGGGTTAAACGAGATCATTCTAGATGAACTCCGGCTTGTACCTCCACGAGCCTATATTCTCTGTAACCCTGTACCACTTTCATATACCCCTTTTCGCTGATCTTCTTATCTAATTCTTCGTCACCTGTGTCGGCTCTCAAGTTAGCGGTCTTTTTCAGTTTAGTGGGAGTTGAGAGTATATAGATATTGTCAAGCCCGGCTTTTTTAACTACCTTAGGACTGATCTGTTGATTTCCTCTCCCCAGGAAAAAACCCTGATTGCCTATCATCGAGACTATTATTTTTAGACCAGACGCTTCCTCACTCTGTTCTAAAATCTCTTTTTCAGCAACATCTAACTCCACGATCTCTTTGTTCTTTATCAAATCGACTCCTAAAATCGTGTAATCTAAACCTAAAACTTTCTGTATTTCAGCAGTAGTAGAACCTGGCCCAAGAACGAAAAGATGACCCGGGTTTTCTTCCATCTCATCTATCAAAAAATGTGCGATATCTCTTTTCTGATCTTCTTGATCGACTGATCTAAAACTCTGTTTTCCAAGCTGTATGTAATGCGGTTCGTAGATGCTGAGAGCCTGGCCATGCATCTTTATCTCCCAATCACCTTCTCTGTACTTCTCTTCATCTAGGTCCATTATCTCTACTTCACCAGTATCGGCTTTACCGTCTACGAAATCGTTGAAGAGCTGGGCACTCCCCTCCGGGTTTATACCGAAGCAGCCGCTGTGCATTTTGACACCTGCAGGTATCCCCAATATAGGTTTTTCTTTGTCGACCTCTTCGTAGATATCTCTAGCCGTACCATCTCCTCCACAGAAGACTATCAGGTCGACATGCTTATCTATGAATCTTCGAACCACTTCATGGGTCTCCTCGGCTTTTGTTCTACCGATACTATCTTTTTTCGGCTCGTAAACGACGTTTATTTTCTGTCCTTCAAAGTACTGTTTCAGGGAACTCTCACCCATCACTCCCCCGGCCGTAAACCAAGTATGCTCTCCCTTCATATTCTGGAGTGATTCTTCGGCTCTTTTCGTTGCTACGGGCTCAGCCCCGAGTTCCACAGCCTTTTCATAAACTCCGTCCGTGCCTTTCAAACCAACTTTTCCGCCCATCCCAGCTATCGGATTGATCACGAATCCAACTCTCATATTCTCATTCCTATATAGTAGTTGAAAAGATAAGGTTTTTGATTGTGATAAGAATTTAAAAAGATTTATTGCACTTCTCTTTATTTAGGAGCAAGAAGAGAAATGAAAGATAGATTATCAAGATTGATAGAGAAAAGCGGAGGAGATTACGTCGAAGCCAGGTATCACAAAAGGGACGAGAAGCTCATCGATATAAGCAAGGGCGAAGTGGAGGACGTTCATTCTAAATTGTTAGCAGGAGTTGGTATAAGAGTTCTGAAAGAAGGTGCCTGGGGATTCAGCAGTACGAGTAAATTGAACGACAAAGCATTAGATAAAACTCTAAAAAAGGCTGAGAAGTCAGCTGAGATGTGTGCCCAGGCCAAAAAGGAAAAGATAGAAGGGCTGAGAGAAGGAAAGATAGCTGAAGGAAGGTATGAAGCGGAGGTGAATGACTCCGCAAAGAACCACAGCATGGAAGAGAAGATGAAAATGGTCAGAGAGAACGAGGAGAGAATAAGGAAGGAAGACAAGATCAGCTCTGGAAGGTGCAGATGGCACGAGATGCATGATGATAAATTCATCGTGAATTCCTACGGAAGCGAAGCGGAGCTTTCGGATGAGAAGTTGGTGTACTATGTTCAAGCGTTCTCGTTGGATAACGGGGAGAGGATACAGGGTAGAGAGGCTAAAGGCGTGACCGGCGGCTGGAAAGATATCTTTGACGAAGAGAGTCCGGAAGAGATGGCCATGGGTGCCGTGAAAGACGCCCAGGAGCTATTAAAGGCGGACCATCCAGAAGGGGGAAGAGCAACTGTGGTACTCAACCCGGAGCTAGTAGCTCTGCTCTCACACGAGGCGATAGGTCATACGGTAGAAGCGGATTGGGTCCTTTCCGGTTCCATAGTCAAAGGAAAGATCGGTGAGAAAGTTGCTAGTGAAATGGTAACGCTGGTCGATGACGGTACCGCTACTCCTCATGCTGGTGGTTGGGTCCCGATAGACGATGAAGGTTCTGAAGCGGAGAGGACCGAGATAATCAAGGACGGAGTTCTGAAGAATTACCTATGCGATAGGGAAACCGCCAATATTTTGAATATGAAGCCCATGGGGAATTCTAGAGCGTTTGAATACTCCGATCAGCCCATAGTCAGGATGACCAATACATTCATCGATCCAGGAGACCGGAAGCCGGAAGAACTTGTAGAAGAAATTGACGACGGCTTTTACTTAGAGGGTGCTGAAGGCGGTCAGGCCGACGCCAACGCGGAGTTCATGTTCGGTGTTCAAAAAGCTTATAGGATTGAGAACGGGGAGAAGACCGATCTTCTGAGAGGAGTTTCTATCTCCGGTTCAGCTTTTGACGTACTTAAGAGCGTAGACGCTGTAGCAGATGATTTTAAGCTTGATATGGGTGCCGGTTACTGTGGCAAAACGCAGATGGCAAAAGTAGACGGCGGAGGGCCCCATATAAGGTGTAAAACTATGATCGGCGGTAAACAGGAGGGGAAATAGATGTCTGAATTGTTGGCTTTAGGAGACACTCTCGTTAAAAGAGCCAAAGAGAACGGTGCTGAGGAAGCTGAAGTGTACATTGTGAGTAAAGAGAAGGATGATGTGAATATAGAAAAGAACCAGATTCAGATCGGTAAATCCATGGAGAAGGAAGAAGTCGGGATAAGATTATTGGTAGGAGATAGGATCGGTTTCGCCTCTGTTAACAGTTTCGAAAAGGACGATATACTGCCGAAAGTCAAAGAGGCGATTAGTATCGCTAAAACCTCAGTCGAAAACGAAAACAATATCATCCCAGAGCCCAATAAGATAGAGAATAAAAATAAAGTGTTTGATCCTAAGTCGGAGAATTTTGATACTGAGGATAGTTTGGGATATGCCAAGAGGATGCTTGAATCCGCTAAAGATTACGACAGTAGGATTCAGATAAGTACTGGTGTCTTTATTGCCGACGTCAAAGACAGAGCGATCGTTAATTCGAAAGGTATTCAAGCTCAAGAAAAAAGTAGTAACTTCACTTACTATGCCGTAGGCATGGCTGTAGATGGTAAAGAGGTATCTAGCTTCGATTTCAAGATGGATGGGACCCATTACATAGACGAAATCAATGTAGAAAATCTAGGAAGGAGTATAGCCGAAAGTACAGTAAACTCTCTTGGAGCTAAAAAGGCGGAGAACTTCGAGGGCCCAGCTATCTTTACTCCTTACAGTTTGATGGGAATTTTTCACTTCGCGTTGTCTCAGTCCCTGCAGGCCAATAGGGTGCAAAAAGGCATGAGTAAATTCAAAGGAAAGATAGGCGAGCAAGTGGCTGACTCCAGACTCACTGTGAGAGACGATTCGAAGATGGAAGGCGGATTCGGATGCCGTTCCTTCGATAGAGAAGGGCTTCCCACACCTCCTATTAACATGATAAAAGAAGGAAATCTAAAGAATTTCTACCACAATTCATACACCGCGAATAAAGAAGGTAAGGAATCTACTGGTCACGCATCCGGTGGTCCCGATCAGCCTCCGAAGATAGGTCCATCCAATTTGGTCGTCACTACCGGTAAAAAGTCAAGAAATGAACTGGTAGAAGAGATCGATAAAGGTATACTCGTCAACAGATTCTCTGGTAATATCGACCCGGTGACCGGTGATCTATCCGGAGCGGTGAAAGGAGGCCACATGATAGAAAACGGGGAGAAGAAATTTCCCGTAAAAGAGACAATGATCTCAGGGAACATATTCGAGATGTTAACGAATATCACCGGCATCTCAAAAGAGAGAACATCTTTCCCAACGCTCATGGGAAGCCAGTCATACCTCTTCCTTCCGTTCATGAGGTTTCAAGGTCTATCCTTCACCTCCGATTAAAACCTTTATACAGCTTAGACAATGAGGTTAAACATGAAGATAACCGAGATATTCCATTCGCTACAAGGCGAAGGGATCAAGATAGGCTTACCTACCACCTTTGTCAGAACTTCTAGCTGCAATCTTAGGTGCGAGTGGTGCGATACCAGATACGCTTGGGAAGGTGGAGAAGAGATGGATATCTCAGAGATCATGGAGAAAATAGATGAGATAGGTTGTTCTCGGGTCTGCATCACAGGGGGAGAACCTCTGCTTCAAGACGATATCCTTTCACTGATCGATCAATTGCTTGAAAATTACGAGATAAGCGTCGAGACCAACGGTTCTATCGATATATCTGAACTGGTAGAAAGAGATTTGATGGTCTCTATGGATTACAAAACTCCTTCCTCTAAGATGAATAACAAGATGAGAAAGGAAAACCTTAATCTTTTAAGAAAAACGGATCAGCTGAAATTTGTTATCTCTGACAAAAAAGATTACAATTTCAGTCTAAATGTAATAGAAAGTTTTGATCTTGAATGCAAGACCATCTTTCAGCCGGTCGAGGAAGGGGATTTAGATATAAAAGAGCTTGCCGAATCCGTTCTAGAGGATGGTCTAGATGTGAGAGTCTTACCACAGTTGCACAAGATAATTTGGAAGGAGGAAGAGGGTTCATTCTAGAAATCTTTCTAGAATAACTTTTCATCATATTTCCAATATAGGATCACGGTAGCTCCGGCTAAAATGGTCAAGACACCAATTAGTACTTTTCTAAAAACAGAAGACCTCAAAATAGAAGAAGCTCCTTCTTCTGAATCTTCATCATCTTCTTTTTCGTTCTTTTCTTTTTTGTCATCGACCTCCTCGAAGCTTGCAGTTATCTCGGTGTCGTTCTTCATCGTTACTGAAGTCTCCATTCCGTTTTCTTCGAAGTCTTCCCATCCTGAGAACTCCCATCCTTCTGCAGGAATCGCTTTTAGATCTATATTTTCATCTTCCTCATAATTCCTTTTCAACTCATCTTCAACTGCTTTACCATCCACTTTTACAATACCTTCACCATCGACAATCACAATTAAACTTTAATATATGATTTACCCGCCTATTTTAATCCGGGAGAACAGACTTTTTATTTAGGCCCTCATTAACAAAAAATATGGTAGAGAGATTGAAAGGTAAAAAGGCTCTGATCACTGGAGCTTCAAGAGGCATAGGTAGAGCTATCGCGAAAAAATTTGCTGAGGAGAAAGCGATCTTGGGCATCAACTATCGATCTAGTGAGAACAAGGCAAATGAAGTTTTAAACGCCGTCAAAAGATCATCTAGAGGTATGTTGTTGAAGGGTGACGTCAGCAAGAGAAAACATTGTAAACAGATCATAAATGATTTCGTGGAAGAATTCGGAGGTTTAGATATCTTGGTCAACAATGCCGGCATCTACAAGCGTAAAAATTTAGAAAAAGCAACGATCGATGACTTCGACCAAACCATGGGCGTGAACGCTAGAGGCCCTTTTATGATGTGTAAATACTCGCTCAAGTACCTGAATGAATCGGATTCGGGTAGGATAATAAACATGTCCTCTCAGCTGGCTTTTAGCGGTTCAGATCATGGAACATCCTATGTAGTCAGCAAAGCAGCTCTACTCGGTCTAACAAGAGCTCTAGCTCTTGAATTAGGTCCAAAAGGAATCACGGTCAATGGTATAGCCCCCGGTACCATTGATACAGATATAATCTCAAGTTATTCGGATGAAAAAAGAAGGAAGAGAGCTGAAAATATACCAGTAAAAAGGATAGGACTACCAGGAGATATCGCCGATGCGGCTTTGTTTTTAGCTTCCGAGGAAGGAAGTTATGTCAACGGTGAAGTCATCGGAGTCAACGGCGGTTCCACTATCCATTGAGAAATAATAGCTGAGTTGAAAGAGCCCTTGCTAGTAAAAAAGTGGGTCTATTTACTATAAATCCTTAAGATATATAAAAGAGTAACATATGTTGTATCTCAGAAGAAAGGTGATAATTTGGTAAAAAAAGCAATTGTCTTGGCAGCAGGTGAAGGAACTAGGCTCAGCCCTATAACCAAAGCGATCCCTAAAGAGATCATAAGGGTCGGTAAGAACCCAGCTATCGAACATGTTCTAAAGGTCCTTAAGGCCGGCGGAATAGAGGATGTACTCCTGATCGTGGGTAGAAAAAAGCACGCTCTCATCGATTATCTTGGTTCTGGGGAAAGGCTTGGTTTGAAGATATACTACAGGATGCAGGAAGAGCCAAAGGGAACTGCCCATGCCGTCTCGCTTGGTGAAGACTTTATCGATGAAGATGAAGATTTCGCTATAATGTACGGAGATAATTACTTCACACCTTACGAAACGATGGAAGATATCGTTGTATTTCACCAGAAAAAAGGTGGAGAAGGAACTCTAGTTCTTCACCCTGTAGACGATCCGACACGATTCGGAGTCGTTGATATAGATGAAAATGACCAGATACACGGCATGATGGAAAAACCTACTCTAGAAGAAGCTCAACCTTTCAAGGTTGATGATCACTGGTTGAACATCGCCGGCCTTATGATCGTAAATTCGAGCATCTTCTCATATATAGATAAAACAGAACCGGGCAAAAAAGGAGAGATATGGTTGACCGATTCGATAGAGATGATGAGAAAAGATGGCAGCGAGTTTTACGGTTACAAATTCGACGGTAAAAGATTCGATATAGGTACATTTGAATCTCTTAGGGAAGCTGATGAGTTAGAAATCGAAAGAAAAGAGGAGAATGATCTATGAAAAAGATAGGGGTGGTAGTCGGAACCAGACCTGAGATAATCAAGATGAGTCCAGTGATCCGTGAACTAGAAAAGAATGACATCAAATATAACATAATACATACAGGGCAACATTATGACGAAGAAGTCTCCGAGATTTTTTTCAGAGAACTAGAGATAGAAAGGCCTGATAAATATCTCGATATAGGGTCGGGTTCTCAGGCCGAACAGACTGGAGGAGCGATGATCGAACTTGAAAAGACCTTCAAAGAATTTGGCACAGATATATTATTGGTCCAAGGAGACACCAATACAGTTCTAGCTGGAGCGTTAGCCGGTATAAAGATGGGGCTCGAGGTCGGTCACGTAGAAGCAGGTCTTAGGAGCTATGATTACCGTATGCCGGAAGAGTACAACAGAAGGTTGACCGACCACGCCTCTAATATGCTTTTTGCCCCTACAGAAGAAAACAGGATCACTTTAGAGAAAGAGGATGTTTGGGGAGATATATACGTTACAGGAAACACGGTGATCGATGCATGCATACAGAACTTGAAAATAGCTGAGAAGAAAGCAGAACTAGACTTCGAATTACCTCATGAGTTTATACTTGTGACCGCCCATCGAGCTGAAAACGTGGACGATAGAGAGGTTGTAAAAAATTTCGTAGAAGTTTTCGAAGAACTAGATCACCCTGTTGTATATCCGATCCATCCTAGGGCCGAAAAGATGTTCAAAAAATATGATATGCTGGATAGATTAAAAAGAAATGATAAAATCTATCTTGTTCCACCTCAGGGTTATCTAGAATTTCTAATACTCATGAAAAGATGTGAGTTCATACTCACTGATTCAGGAGGTATACAGGAAGAAGCGACGGCACCGAACATCAAGAAAAAGGTTTTCGTTTTGAGAAGGTCTACTGAAAGACCGGAGGCGGTTGAAGCGGGATACTGCACCGTTGTAGGCACAAAAAGTGACGATGTCCTTGACCACATCCAGGATTTTGATGAAGAAAAATGGGATCCCGACAGTTGCCCCTACGGAGATGGAAGGGCTTCAGAGAAGATTGTTGATATTATCAATAAAATGTCAGAGTAGAGGATTCCAATATAACATCACCACAATAATTAGACCGCTCACACATAAGATAGTCGCTAATACACCTGCTTTTGTCATCTCATAGGTTTTGAAATAGCCTGTTTTGTAAGCTAAAGCGTTCGGCGGAGTATTGGCTGGCAACAAAAAGGCTAGGCAGGCCGCCATACCAGCTACTGGAGCTAAAAGAAGAGGATTTTCATTTAATGTAAAGGCTAAAGATATCGATACAGGAACGAAAGTGCTTGAAGTCGCTGTTAAGCTCGAAAACAGGGTGATGCTGAAAGCTGTTATGAAAGCTATAGAAGTTACAATCAGCAGAAGATTAGTATCTGCTAGAAAAATCTCCATGTGACTCGTGATCATTTCGATCACACCGGTTTTCTTCAATCCAGAGCCCAAAGCTAGGCCTCCACCAACCAGCACGAAAACTCCCCATCCGATCTCCTCCGACGCTTCTTTCCAATCTAGAACGCCTATACCGGGGAAGATAAACATCATTGAAATCAGAAGAGAAGCAATATATATCCATTCTTCAGGTAGAGGTAAAAAAGCATCTAAAGGATCCAATAACCACATGATCACGGCTATCACGAAAAGTATGATCACATGTATCTGATCTCGAGAAAGTTTTCCCATCTCTGATAATTCTTTTTTGATGTCTTCTGTGCCGCCTGGAATCCTTTTTACTTCTGGTTTATACACTGTAACCATCAATTTCCATACCAAGGGTATTGCGATCAATATAACAGGGATAGCCCTTATCATCCAGCCTCCAAAAGAGATATGGATACCCTCCTCCCTCAAAAAACCTAGAGTTATCGGAACAGGTGGTGTTCCTACTGGAGTACCCATGCCTCCAATATTGGCTGTAAAAGCAATACCGATCACCATGGCTTTCCCCATGTTGCTCCCTTTTGGATCATCTATCGCTTTTTTTATGATACCGATACCGATGGGTAACATTATCGCAGTTGAAGCGGTATTTGAAATCCACATGGAAAGAAAAGCCGTTGCTAGCAACACCCCCAATATTAGATTATCAGTTTTTTCTCCCATAAAAGAGATGAAACGAAGTCCTATCCTTCTATCAAGGTCGTATTTTTTGAGGGCAGCAGCGATTATAAAACCTGCTAGGAGAAGGGTATTCACCGGGGTCGCTATGTATGCAAGTGCTTTATCTAAAGGTTGTATCTTGAATATACCCTGAAGAAGGATTACCAAAAGCGCAGTTACAGAGATAGGAAGTGCTTCTGTGATCCATAGAACTGCAGCGGTAAAAGC
Source organism: Thermoplasmatota archaeon (assembly GCA_018334835.1). GTDB lineage: Archaea > Thermoplasmatota > Thermoplasmata > Halarchaeoplasmatales > Halarchaeoplasmataceae > Natronoplasma. The sequence goes on from JAGXLF010000002.1 coordinate 72,688, forward strand.
GATAGCGATCATTATTCTTTGATCCATCGTCAAGGGCAAAGGTAATTGGGTGAAAAAAGAAGCAGCGAGAAAGGTGAGAGTTATGATAATCAATTTTCGGTCTATTTTGATCATTTTTTACTCCAAATTCTTTACTTTTTTAAGTTTGGTTGTACTTGGATTTTAACGAGCGTAAGAAAGAGATGCTTAAAAAATTTTCTTTTTTTTAGATCCTCAAGACAGGTAAATAATAGAAACGAGTTTCAATTCTTTCCGATTTCCCAAATTATTATTAGGTAAGTAACTTTTGAACATTTGATAAAGTGAAAAAATGTTGGACGGATTGTTAGAAAAGAAGTTAGATAGCTTGACAGGGAAAGACATCTTGGTAATCATGGACGATGGCCTAGGATTTCTAGGGAAACTTGAGGAATACGATAAAAAAACAATAGTTTTGAAAAAAGTACTTCAATCACAATTCGATGATATCGATTGGAAGAAGATCGCCACCGATTCTAGAGATGTTAGAAAGAAAAAGAATAAAGAAAAGAAGATAGGGTTCGCTAACTGGACCCGAGTAAATCTAGAGGAGGTCTATATAAGAATTGAACATATCACGAGGATATGGCCCTGGATTCAAAAGGAAAGGGTGAAAGGAGAAACTGAGGAAGGTAAAAGACCTATCTATTATGAGAAAGAATATCTGTGAAGTCTTTTCCTTTTGACTTCAAATTATCAAACTTTCAAAATAAGCCATAGAGTTAGCAAATATTATAAAATTGATAACTATTCCATTAAATCAATATACTCAATATTTTTGCGAAGATAACCATGCCCAATAACGCAAATGGATAGGTCGAGCCATAACCAGCTCCAACATCCTCAGTTTCTGTAACTTTTATAGCGGCTCCCAGACCCGGAGTAGAGGTCATCCCACCAGTGATAGCTCCAGCCGTTACTATCCAATCTAGGTCCCAAAGACCTCTTAAAAGAAGCATGCCGACGGCTATCGTTCCCATCCCCACGAATAAAGTTATCAAAACTAGAACGGCTCCGGATTCTATAACTGCCTCTAAAAATCCTGCTCCCCCATCTATCCCAACCACAGCTAAAAATAAAGCTAAAGTCAAAGATCTTATACCAGACAGAACTTCATGGGACATCCTAGTATTTATTGGACCGATTTTTCCTATATAGCCTACTGCAAGTGCCGCGGGAAGTATTCCACCTGTTATACCCAGTTTGGTAGTTCCTAGTGGTCCTAAAGGTATCGGTATTTCTCCTAGTATACCTCCTAAAACCAAGGCCAAAACAAACCCTCCAACACTGAAAGTTACCGCTTCCTTAGTTACTTTCTTACTCTCACCCGATGCCACACCATCGATGCTTTTCTTAAACTTCCGCTTTTCTTCCTCAAGATCGATGTTCCTGATCCTAGGCCAAAGTTCTTGAAATACTATGACCATCACCACTCCAAAGGGATAGGCTACTGAGTGTCCTATAGTCACACGTATACCCACATCCTCTGTTACTCCTTCGAGCTGTGCTCCCAACCCTGGAGAACTCGTCAACGCTCCAGTGAAGACACCTTCTATATATCTAGGATCGACTACACCTATTCCACCAAGCCCTCGGGCACCGATATAAGTCAAAATTGCGGCAACGGTTGCCATTAAAAAACCAACAACGACAAATTTAAAACCATGAGCCTTCACGACTCCTCCTATGTCTTTTGCCGCCATAAGACCTACAGACGCCACAAACAGGGCAAGTGATATCACGAAGTAACTACCTGGGACCTTGACTCCGAAGTGCCCGAGGAGCAAACCTGCAAAAAGAGCTCCGGATATTCCAAATCTAAACCCTTTAATCTCTAACCGCCCAAATAATATACCTACGAGAACTGCAAGAGAGATTACGAAAAGATTATTTTCTAACAGTGCTCCCATAAAGTTCAATTTTCCACCTCGATCAATAAGGCACCTTCAACTCTTCTATCTATCTGAACGTTGTCTCTGATGTTTTTATCTTGCTTGGGATCTTCTACACGCACGATTTCAACCAATTGTATACATACCCGTTTAAATATTTTTCTTTTTGATTGAAAACATGTGTTAGTATAAAAATCTACATTTCAAATAAACCCCCAAATTACTTATATGGGCTCTTTGGATAAAATAACCGAAAGGGAGACTGATGAGTGATGAGATTCCAAGAGATAGATATCCTATTGGTAGATGACGAACCAGGTTTTTTAGAACAGGCAAAGGGGATACTGGAAGAAATTGACGATCGGTTCGTCATCGAAACCTCAAGTACTGTGGAAAATGCCTTAGAACAGATAGAAAATAAAAACTTCGATGCCGTTGTCTCAGATTACCTCATGACCGACAAAAACGGAATCGAATTTCTAAGGATATTGAGAGAAGAAAAAGAAAACATGATACCTTTCATTCTATTCACAGGCAGAGGATGGGAAGAAGTTGCGATGAAAGCCTTAAATATAGGAGCTAACAAATACATCTGGAAAAATGAAGAAGTGAGCCTTTACGAAAAAGAAAAGAAGGAGCCTGTAGATCAATATGAAGTATTGGCAAAGGAAATCGTAAAGGAAGTCAAAAATTATGAAAACAAAAAAGTATTAGAGTTGACACGTCGAACGATAGAAAAATCTAAGGAGGGTATATTCTGGGTTGATCCAAAGGGAGAAATATTGTATGTTAACGAGGCTGTCAGAGATATGTTGGGATACAAACAAAAGGAGTTGATCGGAAAGAACATTTCCGAAATAGACCCGGCTTTTTTACAAGAAGACAGAGAAGAGGCATGGAAAAAACTCAAAGAAGAAGGTTCTAGGACATTCAAATCAAAACATGAGACCAAGGATGGAACGGTCATCCCAGTAGAGATAACAAGTAATTATGTAAGAGATGAAGATAAAGAACTCGAATTTGCCTTCGTTAGAAGGATCGATGAATGAGGGCGAAAGATCACAGAGGGCAAGGTTTTTCCGCTCAAATTTCTTACTTTACAGTTTATCAATCTTTTGAATCCATCTTCTCTCTTAACTCTCCACAGACATGGTTTTCATATCCCTCATCTTATAAATTAAATAAAGGCCGATTATTAATATTTCTTCTAAATTCGATAAGATGATCAATATGTTATAAATAAAGGAAAACTTTAATTAGAACGGCATGAGATGTGATGAATTGTAAAACATTCCTGGTGTAATCGATGACTGAAGATTCAGACAAGAGTCCAAAGGGGAATAACTCCTCTACAAAAGAGAGTCCTGATGTCGACGTTGCTCCCTTAGATGAGTGGATAAAAGGCATAAATATCAATAGTACAGCCGACGTACATGTACCTGAGTTTTTAGCCGACCAAGTGATAGGCCAGGACGAAGCCGTCAGCGTGGCTAAAAAGGCAGCGAAGCAACATCGCCACGTGATGCTTATAGGCCCTCCGGGTACTGGAAAATCTATGATAGCGAAGGCGATGACCGATTTTTTACCTAAGCAAGAATTGGAAGACATCTTATGCTTTCCAAACGAAAAGGATGAAAATGAACCTAAAATTCGAACAGTGCCCGCAGGTAAGGGAGAAGAGATAGTCGAAGCACACAAGAGAGAGGCCAGAAAAAAAGAAAAACAGAAGAACAGGGGAATGTTGATGATACTCGCCTTGATCGTCGGAGCAGCCGTAGTTATATCCATCTGGCAGAGCAATTTTATAATCATGTTTTTTGGTATTCTTGCTGCTGCTATGTTGATGATCGCGATGAGAGCTAATCCAAGGGGGTTCGGGCAGGATAGTGAAGGTCAAACTCCAAAGCTTTTGAAAGGCCAGGACTCTAAAAAAGAAGTACCCTTTGTTGACGCAACCGGCGCACAATCTGGGGCACTTTTGGGAGACGTGAAGCACGATCCATTCCAGAGTGGCGGTCTTGAAACCCCTCCTCATCAAAGAGTAGAAGTAGGTGCCATTCATGAAGCTCACAATGGAGTTTTATTCATAGACGAGATGCACATGCTTGGTATGGATTCTCAACATAGCTTACTCACCGCAATGCAGGAAGGGAAATTTTCGATAACAGGTCAAAGTGAAAGGAGCAGCGGAGCCATGGTCCAAACAGAACCCGTACCGACGAATTTTATCCTAGTCGCTGCCGGTAATCTAGATTCGGTCTATGGACAAAGAGATGAAAGAGGAGTCCAACATGGTGGTATGCATCCCGCTCTGAGATCAAGAATAAGGGGATACGGGTACGAGGTCTATGTTAATGACACGATGGATGACACTGATGAAAATCGTAGAAAACTGATCCGCTTCATAGCACAGGAAATCGATAAAGACGACAAAAAAATACCCCACTTTACGAAAGATGCTATCAAAGAGATGTTGAGGGAAGCACAACGTAGAGCTAACAAGCGAGGAGAGTTAACCCTAAGACTGAGAGAGCTAGGCGGACTGGTAAGAGTTGCTGGAGACCTTGCAGTAGAGCGGGGACACAAGATGACCACCGCTGAGGACGTGGTAAACGCAAAATCGACAGCAAGATCACTCGAACAGCAGGTTACGGATAAATTCATCAAAAAACGAAAAGAGTACAGCATGTACAGAACTGAAGGTGACATGGTAGGTGTGGTGAACGGTCTCGCCGCGATGGGCGACGAGCAAGAAGGCATGTCTGAGTACTCGGGCATAGTGCTCCCTATCGCCGCGGAAGTTACTCCTGCGCATTCAAGTGATGAGGGGAAGGTCATCGCTACTGGAAGACTTGGAGAAATCGCAAAAGAAGCTGTTCAAAATGTTTCTGCATTAATCAAGAAGTACACGGGAGAAAACATATCTAAGTACGACGTGCATATACAATTCATAGGAACTCAACAGGGTGTTGAGGGAGATTCAGCTTCGATATCGATCGCAACGGCTGTTATATCTGCCCTGGAGGATATCCCGATCGATCAAAATGTAGCAATGACCGGTTCCTTAAGTGTTAGAGGACAAGTGCTACCGGTAGGCGGGATCACTTCAAAAATCGAAGCTGCAGCAGAGGTTGGCATGGATAAAGTTTTGATCCCAAAGATGAATGAGAAAGACATAGTGATCGAAGAGAAATACGAGGATAAAATCGAAATCATTCCCGTAGAAAATCTAGGGGAAGTACTAGAACATGCCTTGATCGGTGAGAAAAAGGAAAAACTGCTTGACAAACTAGCATCACTTTTGGAGATAAAGACTATCCCATTCCCCACAAGCGAACCTGCACCTAAGACGTCCAACAATTCATGAAAGAAGGTGAAAGGTAAATTGGGCGCTTTTGATCTTTTATCGGATGATATAAGGGCTGTATTATCAGAAGTCGGTATCGAAGAGGAGACTAGACCTCAGGAGGATGCTATTCCTCCAATATTGGACGGCAAAAATACATTGGTGATTGCCCCAACCGGTATAGGTAAAACCGAAGCCGCTTTCCTTCCAATTTTGGACAAAATTCTGTCTGAAGATAGAGAGGGTTTTTCACTCCTTTACATAACGCCGCTTAAAGCCTTGAACCGTGATATGATAAGGAGGATTCAAGAGTTCTCGGATAGATTGGATTTCAGGGTAGGAGTTAGACACGGTGATACAAGCCGCAAAGAGAGAAGAAAACAGGCGGAGAACCCACCAGAAGTATTGATAACAACCCCTGAAACTCTTCAGATTATGTTCACAGGCCACAAATTGAGAAAGGGACTCAAGAATGTCAGGCACGTTGTTGTAGATGAACTGAACGAATTAGCAGAAGATGAAAGAGGTAGTCAATTGTCTCTAGCTTTGGAGCGTTTAGCCGAACTCTGTGGTAATGACTTTCAAAGAGTAGGACTTTCAGCGACCGTTGGATCCCCCGAAAAGGTTAAGGACTTTTTGGTCGGGATGGGCAGAGACGGGATCATAATAGAAACGACTGGTAAAAGAGAGTTGGACATAAAAGTAGAAAAACCTGTGCAAAGAGAAGATAAAGACAAAAAACTTGCGGAGATGATGAGATGTGATATAGAAAAGGCATCTTCTCTTCGGCTGTGTAGAGAACTGATAGAGGATCACACTTCTACATTATTTTTTGTGAATACTAGAGATACCGCTGAATCACTTTCTTCTTCCTATACACTCTGGAAAGAAGAAGATCCTGAGATCACCGATTTTCCTATCGGAGTTCACCATGGATCGCTCTCTAAAGACGCGAGGATAGAGATGGAAGAGCGATTCAAAAAGGGCGAATTGAAAGGACTGATCTGCACCTCCTCGATGGAGTTAGGTATAGACGTCGGTAAAACTGACCTAGTCTTGCAGTATCAGTCACCTCGACAAGTGACGCGATTGATACAAAGAGTGGGAAGATCTGGTCATAAGATAAATGAGATCTCTAAGGGCAGGATAATCTCTACAACAAAAGACGACATACTCGAAGGGGTAGTGATATCTAAAAGAGGGAAGATAAGAAATCTTGAAAAAACAGACATTCCTGAACAGCCATTGAGTGTTCTAGCGAATCAATTGATAAGTACCGTTCATACCGAAAAAGAGATAGAACCTGATAAATTTTTCAAATTAGCTAAAAGGTCGTATCCTTTCAAATTGTTAGAAAAAGAAAGTTTTGATGATTTGATAGAACAACTAGCTGAGATCAGAGTTATATGGAAAGAAGGCGACAAGATAGGAAAACGAAGAGCTTCTCTAAATTACTTTTACAATAATATCTCCATGATACCCGATGAAAAGACTTACCTACTTCGGAACTTCTCGAGCGATTCTGTTATAGGCACTCTCGACGAAAGTTTTGTAGCTAGCAATATTCAGGAGGGGGAAGTCATAACGCTTCAGGGGAAAGCATGGAGGGTAGTAGATATGAAGGAAGAAGAGGTGCTAGTCGACAAAGTCGGAAATATTGGGAAAATCCCGGATTGGACAGGTGAAGATATACCCGTGCCTTTCGAAGTGGCTCAAGAAGTAGGGAGATTAAGAAGGAATGACACAAACATTCAATTAAATGAATATCCAATCAGTGAATCTGCCAAAGAAGCCTATGAAGAATACTTGGAAAGTCAACAAGACCATGAGATACCAACAGATTCCAAGATAGTCATCGAGGTGGAAAAAGAAACTGCTGTAGTCAATGCGTGTTTTGGTACCTTGGTTAATGAGACTTTAGGTCATGTCTTCGCATCTCTTTTGTCTGCAAGACTAGGAGAAAGTGTAGGTCTCCAAACCGACCCTTACAGGATAATGATGAATCTCCCGAGAAGAATCGATACCTCGATGATAAAGGATATATTATTCGAAACTCGAGCTGAAAGCCTTGAAGAGTTGATGGAAAAGAGCCTTCGAAGCTCTAACTTTTTTAATTGGAAATTTCTACATGTTGGAAAGAAATTTGGGGCTATCGAAAAAGATGCAGATTGGCGTAAGATAAATATGGACAAGATTATAGATACTTTCGAAGATACTATACTTTATAGAGAAGCTGTCAAAAAGACCTTCCGTGACAATATGGATATCGATCAGACAAAAAACATCTTGAAAGAGATAGATGAGGGAGAAATAGATGTAGTTATATCTGAAAAAGGCATATCTCCGATAGGAAAAGCTGGTTTAGAAAAACATGAGGAATTTTTAAGCCCTGACAGGGTCAGCAAAGCGGTATTAGATTCTTTAAAAGAACGGTTAGAGTCTGAAAAGGTCATAATGAAATGTCTTAGGTGTGGGAACAGGAGAAGAAAGCGCGTGAGGGATGTTAAAAAACCTAGTTGTCCACAATGCGGTTCATCGATGGTAGCACCATTGAGACCTTACGATGACGAAACTCTTGTAGATAAAGAGAATGATGAGTTGACAAAGGATGAGAAAAAAGAACTGAAGAAGTATTATAAATTAGCTGAATTGGCTAGGGTGCATAAAAAAAGAGCTGTGATGGCCTTATCTGCTAGAGGCATAGGTCATCAAAAGGCTGGTAGAATACTTTCTAAAAGACATTTAGAGGAGGAAAATTTTTTGAGAGATGTACTCGAAGGGGAAATAGAATATGCTAGAACGAAAAGATTTTGGGATTGAACTTTTTATATTTTGTATATTTCGCAAAAAGTTATTAATGAGTTGATACGTAAGAAAATATAATCAAATTATAAATATCATTTAGAAACAAAAAATTGTAATGAGGAAAATTTATGCAAAATGAAGAAAACCCCTCTCAGGAACAAAATATCAAAGATTTAAAACGCATCCCTTCTATCGGAAATCTGACTGTTCAAGTTCTTATAGATGCGGGTTTTGATTCAGTTTCTAAATTGAAGAAGGCTGATCTCGATGATCTCGCATCTATTGATCATATCGGAGAAAATCTTGCAAGAAATATCCTCAAAGAGGTTCGAAAGGGGTCTTTGAGTGATCATGAAAAAAAGGAAACTCGCACTCTTGAATTTAGATGCCCTGTTTGTGATAGATTTACCTTAGCCGAAGAGGATAAATGTCGGGAATGCAAAGAACCCATCGAGTTAATTTCTGGCGTTATTCTACCGGATCGAGGGATGATCGAAGATCCAAAAAAGACGTTGGCTAAAGTAGAAGAAAATATTTTGAAAGATGGAGGTGATGCCGAAAGCTGGTTCATAAGAGGATCGATACTGGAGAGTATAGGGGCAAACCGGAAGGCTCTAGAATCTTTTGATAGAGTCATAGAGTTGGACCCTCTTTTCGATTATGTTTGGAATGCTAAAGCTAATGTCTCTTTAAAAATCGGCGACACTGAAGAAGCTGCTAAAGCCTACATACTCGCCTTCGATGCACACAAGGCCCCAAAAGATATCACCTTGGAAATAGAAGAAGAGAAAACTTCTAGAGAAATAACAGAATTGAAAGAAAAGGATGAAGTTGATGAAGAATTAGATGATAAAATCTCCAAAGCTCGAGAACTCCTTGAAAAATTAGATGAAGAAGAGAAAGATATTTCAGAGATAACCGCTGACCTAGATGTCGTAATAGAGGAGAAGATAGAGGGAAATAAAACGAAGGCATTGGAGATGGTGGATGACATAATAAAAAAATGTCAAAGGTTATCCGATACAGGAAGGAATAAATTTGAAAAAGATTTGGAGGACATCGAAGAAATCATCGATAAAGGGGAAGAAAAGGGTTTCGACTTAGAAATGGTAAAGAAAGACTTTGATGAACTAAAAAAGAGATTTGAGAGCGAAGATAAAGTTCAGGAAGAAATGACCGATCGGTTAGAAGAAATCAAACAGAAAGGAGAAAATATATTGTCTTTAAGATCTAATATCTCTAAGATCGAGGATCTGCTCAGTAAAAATAAAGAATATCTGAGCACGAGCGAATACGAAGAGGGAATAGAAGAGATAGAAGATCTATTCAAGGAGGGAAACTCTGAGAAAGCAATAGAACGTTCTAGAAAATTGAAGAAGGATGTCGAAACAGAAATAAAAAAAGCTGGAGATAAAGAGAAGCTCGAAAGTAAAGCTGAAACGAACCTTGCTAAAGCTAGAAAAAAACTCTCGGAGTTGAGGGAAACGAATTTCGATATCAACAAGTTGAAGAAACTTTTGAAGAATTCCAATGAGGCTAGAAAGGAAGATGATCTAGAAAAGAGTATCACTTTGACAGAAAAGTTCATCGACTCGGCAGATAAAATGATCGAATTGTCTGAGATCATCGAAAAAGTCGAAAAGAAGATCGAAGTATTGGATGAAAAAAACCTTGTAGATAAAGACCGCCTTACTTATGAAATCGATCAGTACAAAAAATTAACAAAAGTCGAAAAGTACGAGTTAGCTGAGGAGTTTCTTTCCGAGACATTTGAAGAAATAGAAGAGGCTCTTGAAGAAGAAAACATGATCCCGCCTAAAGAATATGAAATGCATGACTCAGCCGCCCAGATACCTACCCAAATAAAAGAAAAAGTAAGAAATGTAAAAGAACTTAACAACCTTGTAGAAAGAGCTGAGATCGAGATAGAAGTCAATAGAAAACCATTAAAAAAGGCTATAATCATGATAAAAGATCTAAAGTACGAGAAAGCAGACCAGATACTTACGGATTGGAAGAAAAATTTGATCGATATATTGAACTACGAAATAAATGATAGATTGGAGACCTTGCAAAGAAAATTAGATGATTTAGATCTAACATCTGCTCAGCGTAGAGGAAAAGCTATATTGGAAAATATTGAAAGAAAATGGAACCTTAGAGCGTATGAAGAAGCCCTTGACGAACTTATCTATGCTTCAAATTTTATCAATGAATTTCACGAGAAGAATACAAAGATGGATAAACAGATCTATCTGTTTACACAGTTGATTGAAGATTTTCAGGGACTTGGGGATAAAACGGAAGAGTTTGAAGAGCTATTGAGTACCGCAAGAGAAAATAAAGAAAATGAAGAAGTGTTCAAAGAAACTTTAGAAGAGATGAAAGAAAGACTGAGAGGAAATCTGACAGATATTATAAATAAAGAGCTAAAAGAGCTTGAAGATAGATTACAAAGACTTGATAGAAAAAAAGTAGTTATGGCCATCAGTAATCTGATAGAAGGAAAATCGAGTTTGGACGAGGGGAATACAGAAAAAGCATCTTGGTATATGAGAGAATATAAAGATATTTTAGAAAAGGGCTGATTGGAGAGTGAAGGTCAAAAGAGAGCTAGATATAGAAGTTCATGAAGGTGTATATGAGCCTTCAGACGATACGTATTTGTTATTGGATATAATCCAACTAGAAGGACAGAAGGAAATTCTAGAGATCGGTTGTGGTTCCGGGATAATTTCTCTTCACTGTAGTGCCCAAGGTTGTAATGTACTCTCAGTAGATAGAGACGAAAAAGCTCTCAAAAACACTAAAATAAATGCTAAGAAAAACAACTTAGATATCTCGGTAAGAAAAAGTCATCTTTTTTCAAACATCAATAAAGACGACTGGAACATTATAATTTTCAATCCCCCCTATCTTCCTAGAGATGAGTTTTTGTCTAAGGATGACAGATGGGATGGTGGAAAAAAAGGAGACGAAATTATAGTCAGATTTCTAGCGAAAGCTAAAGATTACTTAAAAAAAGATGGAAAGTTGTTTATGTGCTACTCAAGCCTTTCGCCTAAAGAAAGGATTAAAAATATCATCGATAAGAGATATGAAATCGTTAATTTTGAGAAAAAAGAGTTCTTTTTTGAAACTCTATACGGTCTTGAATTAAATAAAAGAAAGAGATAAAGAATTTGACTCACTCTACTTTATATAGCCATTTTTGGTATTTCTCTATTTCTCCCTTCACAGCTTTCATGTATCTCTCCTGTATCTCATCAGTGACCGGTCCTTTACCATCCGATATTTTTCTCCTATCCACCTTTTTTATCGGAGTTACCTCCGCTGCGGTACCTACAAAAAATGCTTCGTCTGAGATGTAAATTTGATCTCTAGTGATCTTTTCCACATTCACGGGATATCCTAAGTCCTCAGAGATCTGGATCACTGAATCTCTAGTGATACCTTCCAATACATCGGCAGTTTGAGGAGTATACAACTCTCCATCTCTCACCAAGAATAGATTCTCTCCTGTTCCCTCAGCAACGTAACCGGTCGGATTTAACATGATGGATTCAACACAGTCATTCTCTACAGCTTCCATTTTAGCCATGACAGAGTTAAGATAATTACCGCTTGCCTTAGCTTTAGTCGGGAAGATGTTCGGATGATGTCTTGTCCAAGATGTTGTTTGCACCTTCACACCGTTTTCAAGAGCCCCTTCACCAAGATATTCACCCCAGGGCCAGACTGCTATACTTATATTAATAGGATTGTCTAGAGGATTGACGCCCATGCTTCCGTATCCCCTGAAAGCTACAGGTCTTATATAACAAGATTTGAGTCCATTTTTTGATATCAGTTCATCTATAATCGATATCAATTTCTCCTTATCGTAGTCTAGCTCTAGATTTATTATTTTGGCAGAATTAACGAATCTCTCCATGTGATCGTCTAATCTGAAAACTGCCGGTACGCCGTCGTTGTCGTAAGCCCTTATTCCTTCAAAAACGCCTGTTCCGTAATGGATCACGTGACTTAGAACGTGTATCTTTGCGTCATCCCACTCGACGAATTCACCATCCATCCATATATAATCTACTTCTTTCATAGTGGTGATTTATCTGTTCAAATCTAAAAAATCTTTCGGTATCGAGAGAAAGTTATAGACTCTAGTGAAGGAGGAATGTATATGGAACTATCTTGTCTTTTATATAGCTACAGGAGCAGGGGTCAATATAGCTGTATCAGAAGCAATAAAGGATTAAGTTAAAATAATATCGGAATCAATCTCAAAGTACAATGGAAGCAAAATCTAACAGAAATTATCAAGAATACCAAGATTGGACGGAAAAGTACAGGCCGACTGATCTATCTGATGTCGTGGGCAATAAGAAAGCTATCCGCGAGTTGAAAACTTGGGCAGGGAAATGGGTGTCCGGTAAGCCATCAAAAAAAGCTGTGGTACTTGCCGGAAAGGCGGGAATAGGTAAAACTTCCTCAGCTATCGCCCTAGCTAACCATATGAATTGGGAAGTCCTTGAGATGAACGCTTCTGATCGGAGAAATCGAGATTCGATAAAGAAATTTGTCGGAAGGAGTGCAGTAGATGACACATTTTCAGAATCGGGTGAATTCACCCCCTATAAGGACGGGAAACGTACGCTTCTCGTCATAGACGAAGCAGATAATATATTCGGAAAAGAAGATAGGGGCGGTATAAATGAGATCTCATCCACAATAAAAAAAACTGAACAACCTGTAATATTGATAGCTAATGATTATTACGACATGACTAGACGTTCAAAAGTGTTAAAAAATCTATGTAAAAAAATAGATTTCAAGACCCTTGATAAAAAAGAGATAAAAACTCATTTGAGAAAGATCTGTCAGAGCGAAGGTATTGAATACCAGGGGAAAGTTTTGGACAGGATAGCAGAGTATTCCGAAGGAGACCTGAGATCTGCAGTGAGAGATCTTGAAAGCATATGTGCTGGAAAAGAAAGGATAAAAGTGGAGGATCTGACGGTATTGGGCGGGAGAAACCGAGAAGCTGATATCTTTCCTACTTTAAAGAAGATCCTTAAAAACCAGGATATATTGGGAGCAAAAAAAAGCGTTCGATCTCTCAATGAAGAACCCTCTGATCTGATAACTTGGATAGATGAAAATCTTCCACGAGAATACGATGATGACCTAGAACTTTACGAGGGATACCGATGGTTGGCTAAATCCGATGTTTACCTTGGAAAAGTGAGAAGCAGGCAGGCCTATCGTCTTTGGACGTACAGTACTTCTTTGATGACAGCTGGTGTCTGTTCAGCTAAAAATCACAGACACAGCGGATGGACGAAATATGCTTTCCCGCAATGGATCAGAAAGATGAGCGAATCTAAAGGAAAACGCTCTATGAAAAGGAGGATCAGTAAAAAGATATCTCCAAAGATACATACCACAACTGAAAAATTCCGATCACAGCTCATCCACTATATTGTATACCTGATGAAAGAAGAAGCCGATTTCAGAGAATATGCCGTAAAAGAGTGGGATCTTGATCCACCGGAGGTTGCTTATCTACTGGGAGAAAAAGAGGATTCTAAAGAAGTAAGATCATTATTTAGTGAAAAATCAGAAGAGATAAGTAGAAAAAAGGATAAAAGTCAAGAGGAAAAAAAAGAAGATAAAGAAAGAGATGAGGAAGAACAACGTTCTTTACTGGAGTTTTGACATATATGAAAAAAGAAAAAAAAGAGATCCTAAAAAAGCATGGATACGCTTTAACCGGTGAAGAAAGTGGAGCTAAGTTATGTCAGTGGGTAAGAGAAAAGCTCATGAATGGCGATTCTTGTTATAAGGAAGATTTTTATGATATAGATTGTCACAGATGTTTACAGATGTCGCCAGCGTTGGATATCTGTAATCAATCTTGTCTTTTTTGTTGGCGATATCAGGATTACAAGAACCAAGCTAAAATCGATTTCGACGATCCAGAAAGGATAGTTGAAAAGAGTTTACAAGCTCAGAAGGAACTCGTCAGTGGATTCGGAGGTGAAGAAAGATGTTCAAAAAAGATGTGGGAAGAGGCACGAAATCCGAATCAAGTGGCTATAAGTTTAGCAGGAGAACCGACCTTTTACCCGCATCTAGGCGAATTGATAAGACAATATGAGAAGAGAGGTATGAGCACATTCCTTGTCACGAACGGAACAAAACCGGATGTGCTTGAAAAACTTGAGACTCTTCCTACACAATTATACATCACGCTTGCAGCGCCTAACAAAAATATCTTTGAAAAGCTGTGTGTTCCGAGGTCTAAAAATCTATGGAATAGACTTAAAGATAGTTTAGAACTATTGAATTCCTTAGATACACGGACAGTAGTTAGACACACCCTTGTCGAGGGATGGAACATCGGTTGGGAATCTGAATATGCTGAACTTTTAAAAAAAGCCGATCCGGATTTCATAGAGGCGAAGGGATACGTCTTCGTAGGCGACTCGCGCAGAAGGATGTCTATAGATAATATGCCCTCCCATAAAACTGTTAGAGGGTTCGCTGAGAAGCTGAGTAGATTGACCGGTCGGGAAGTACTTCAGGAAAAGGAAAGAAGTAGGGTCGTTCTGATCGGTGATGATCCTTCAAATCAGAGATTGTGAAGACAACATAAACTCTATTCTTTGAATAAATGCTGATAAAAAGCGGATAAGGGATAAGGGTTGTTTTTTCTAGACGTATAATGAAAATTGGTGTTTGTCCACCAAGCCTGTACGGGATTAATTTGCGTAGGAGGTGATCCATCTGCAGGTTCCCCTACAGATACCTTGTTACGACTTAACCCTCCTTGCTGACCCCAGATTCGAACATCCCGAGTGGGATGTCCTCATCTAGAATCAACTCGGATGGTTTGACGGGCGGTGTGTGCAAGGAGCAGGGGCATATTCACCGCGCCATTTTGAGGCGCGATTACTACCGAATCCAGCGTTCATGAGGGCGAGTTACAGCCCTCAATCCGAACTGGGACCGAGTTTCGGGATTACCTCCCTCTCTCGAGGTTGGAACCCATTGTCTCGGCCTTTGTAGCGCGCGTGTAGCCCGGGAGATTCGGGGCATACTGACCTACCGTAGACCTCGCCTTCCTCTGACTTAGCGCCAGCGGTCCCCCTAGTGTGCTCCATTCCTAGCGGAATAGATAGCAACTAGGGGCGAGGGTCTCGTTCGTTATCTGACTTAACAGAACGCCTTACGGTACGAACTGATGACGGCCATGCACCACCTCTCGGACATTCAGGCAAAGTCGTCAACTTGGCCCACATTCGTCCGTCGCCCCCGGTGAGTTTTCCGGCGTTGAATCCAATTGAACCGCACGCTCCTCCGGTTGCGGTGCTCCCCCGCCAATTCCTTTAAGTTTCATGCTTGCGCACGTACTTCCCAAGCGGTGGGCTTAACAATTTATCTACGGCACCGGATGCCCGCGTAGGACTTCCGACACCAAGCCCACATCGTTTACACCCTGGACTACCCGGGTATCTAATCCGGTTCGCGCCCCAGGGCTTCGTCCCTCACCGTCGGGTCCGTTCTAGCTAGACGCTTTCGCCACTGGTGGTCCTCCAAGGATTACAGAATTTTACTTCTTCCCCTGGAGTACCTCTAGCTTCTCCCGGCCCCAAGTCTGGCAGTTTCCCTGGAATTCGAACGGTTAAGCCGTACGATTTACCCAGAGATTTACCAGACCGGCTACGGACGCTTTAAGCTCAATAAAAATGGTCACCACTCGGGCCGCGGGTGTTACCGCGGCGGCTGGCACCCGTCTTACCCGGCCCTTATTCCACCTGCTCTTTACACAGGTGAAAAGCCAACACTAAGTGTTGGCACTTGGAGTTCCCTCATCGTGGTTTCCCACATTGTGAAGGTTTCGCAACTGCTGCACTCCGTAGAGTCTGGGCTCGTGTCTCAGAGCCCATCTCCGGGCTCCCCCTCTCAGGGCCCGTACCCGTCATCGGCTAGTGGGTCCGTTACACCCACTACTACCTGATAGGCCGCAGACTCATCCTTGGGCGCAGATGCTTTAGACCATGACGCATTCCAGCCTTCATGATCTATGGAATATTATCCTCAGTTTCCCGAGGTTATGTTCCTCCCAAGGGCAGATTATCCACGTGTTACTGAGCAGTTTGCCGGGCGCGCGAAGCACCCTCAACTCGCATGTCTTAATCAAACTCCAATAGCGGTGACCGCCGGCAGGATCAACCGGAATTGAGTAAGGGAAGCACAACGAATTGGCGGATTCGTTGTGCAGGAAATAATAGAATCCAAATATGTGATTTCCCTGCACGGCAGGTGGACAAATTACACCTTTCATTATACGTCTGTCGGATTCAAGAGGTCACGAAGAAATGCTCCGGATTTCTTGAATCCCCATCTGAAGCGTTTTTCCCACAAAGGGAGATATATTTAACTTTTTGGATTGACCCTTCGTGAACCCAACTCACTTATCGAGCAGGATATTAACAATTGTACAAAGATGTATTTAACCCTTTCCACATTAAAGATTTTTGTATTCCCTGCAAAAAATTTCCTATGAAGTAAAACAAGGTGCAAAAGTTTTTTTCTAACCTACCTTTCTTATTTTTGAAGAGTGTTCAAACACTGAAAAAGAGGTATGTAATATGGGAAAGCTGACATTCGTAGGGTTAGGTCTTTATGATGAGAAAGATATCAGCGTGAAAGGCCTAGAAGCCGCTGGTGAGGCCGACACAGTTTATTTAGAATTCTACACCAGCAATCTAGCCGGGTGCAAGATCGAGGACATTGAGTCTCAATTGGGCAAAAAAGTGAAGATCCTGTGCCGAGAAGAGGTAGAGAACGAAGCTGTACCCATAAATGAAGCAAAAGATAAGAAGGTTGTTCTTCTTACAGCTGGAGATCCGATGGCTGCTACTACCCATGTTGACCTAAGACTCCGAGCTGAAAAAGAAGGAATCGAAACAAAAATAATCCATTCTTCCTCGATATTTTCAGCCGTACCATCGCAATTGGGATTGCAGCATTACAAGTTTGGTAGAACGGTAACTCTACCATTTACACGGAAGGAAAAGGATTACCCTCCTAGTCCCTATCAAAACATAAAGGAAAATAAAGAAAGAGGTTTGCATACACTCGTGCTCCTCGATATAGACTCTAAAGATGAAAGATACATGAACGTAGATGAAGGTATCGAGGCTCTGATAAACCTCGAAAAAAGACTTGAACAGGATGTGATCAAAGAGGATACTCTGATTGCCGGATTGGCAAGGGTGGGCTCCAAAAATCCAGAGATAAGGGCCGATTATCCTGATGAATTAAGAAGTCATGATTTTGAAGGAGGTCTTCACTCGCTTGTGGTATTTGGTGACTTACATTTCATGGAGATAGACTCCCTTATAACCTTAGCCAACGCCCCGGAAGATATAAAAGAAGAGAAATGAACTCAAGGTAACTTTTATATACAGGACTTCTTTCTAAATCTTACTATGAGCTGGGCCGTAGAGATCACCGGAGCGATAATTATTGGTGAATGATCACTCATCCGCCCAGCGTAAAGTTTTTTGTTGTTTTTGGAGGATATTTGTATGAGTGGGAAAAATGGACGATTCGAACAAATAGACAAAGAAACGCCCTTGCCAGAGAAAGAGAAAGAAACGATAGAGTTCTGGGAAGAGAACAACATAGCAGAGCGAACCAGGAATAGGGAAAGAGAAAAGAAATTTGGTTTTACAGAAGGCCCTCCAACCGCGAACGGTCTACCACATATCGGACACGTTAGAACCAGAGTTGTCAAAGACGTATATCTGAGATATAAGACGATGAAGGGGTACCAGGTAGTCCCGAACATCGCCGGATGGGATACTCATGGGTTACCCGTTGAGATCGAAGTAGAAAAAGAATTAGGTATAGATTCAAAGGAAGAGATCGAAGACTACGGGCTTGAAAAGTTCAATAAGATGTGTAAAGAGAGCGTATTCCGATACGAGAAAGAATGGAGGGAGATGAGCGAAAGGATCGGTTTCTGGATAAACTATGACGATGCCTATATCACCATGGATGACGATTACATAGAGAGTGTTTGGTGGAGTTTGAAACAGCACTGGAAGAACGGTTTGTTGGAGAAGGGACATATGGTCGTTCCTTATTGTCCGAGATGCGGAACTCCTCTTTCTAGTCATGAAGTCGCCCAAGGATATAGGATGACTGAGGATCCTTCTATACATATGAGGTTCAAGGTCAAGGATGAAGATGCCTATTTTTTAGCTTGGACGACAACTCCTTGGACACTCATATCGAATCTTTTGTTAGCGGTTGACAAAGATATTGATTACGCTCTGATCGAATATGAAGGAGAGAAGTATTATCTTGCAGAAAACTTGGTAGATGATATATTCGAGGATGTAGAGATATTAGATACGATAAAGGGCGAGGCCTTAATCGGGAAAGAATACGAACCCATGTTCGATTACGTGGATTCGAATAGTGAGAGCCATTATGTTACACATGCTGATTTCGTGACTTTAGAGGAAGGCACAGGTATAGTCCACATCGCTCCAGCTTTCGGCGAAGACGATTATGACCTTTGCCAGGAGGAGGGGGTTGATCTAGTAAACCCGGTCGATGAAGCAGGAAAGTTTACCGATGTTGTAGAAGATTACGCTGGTCAATTTGTTAAAGAAGCGGACGAGCAGATAATGGATGACCTCGAAAAAAGAGGGGATCTATTGATTAGAGGTAAAACAGAACATCGTTACATGTTCTGTTGGAGGTGTGATTCCCCACTATTGAATTATGCCCTGGAGAGTTGGTTCATAAGGACTTCTTGGGAGAAAGAAAAGTTGAAGGATAATAATGAAGAGATATTCTGGAAACCCGAACACTTGAAACACGGTAGATTCGGAAATTTCCTAGATGAGCTGAAGGACTGGTCATTGAGTAGAAACAGATTCTGGGGTACACCGCTGCCGATCTGGATGTGCGATAACGATCACGAAGTGTGCGTTGGAAGTAAAA
>JAGXLF010000054.1 GCA_018334835.1 Thermoplasmatota archaeon
AATGATAAGGAATCAGATTCTTTGACTGAAGCTCAAAAGATAAACGAGGAATCAGATAGAAGATGCATCGGCATGACCATCGAGACTAGACCCGACCACTGTGGAGAGAAAGAGCTTGATAGGATGCTTCATCTAGGAGCGACTAAAGTCGAGATCGGAGTTCAATCTCTTAGGGACGAAGTTCTTGAATATATAAGACGGGGACACACGGTTGAGGATTCAATAGAAGCGACAATGCTAGCCAAACAGAGAGGGTTCAAAGTCTGTTACCATATCATGCCCGGCCTTCCCGGGATGGACAGACAAAAAGATCTTGATGATTTCATCGCGCTCTTCGAAGATCAACGATTCCGGCCAGACATGTTGAAGATATATCCCGCGTTGGTGATCAAAGGTACTGATATCTATGACGAATGGAAATCTGGGTGTTATATGCCTTTATCGACTGATGAGGCTTCTGAGCTCGTCGCCGAGATGAAAGCTGAAGTGCCAAAATATGTGAGAATTCAGAGAGTTCAGAGAGATATTCCATCGCCTATAGTCGAGGGGGGTGTTAAGAAGAGTAACTTGAGACAGTATGCGAGGGAAGAACTCGAGGAGAGAGGAAAAACATGCGAATGCATAAGGTGTAGGGAAGCAGGTCACTCAGATGAGAAAATAGATATGGATTCATTGGAACTGAAAACCCTAACGTATGAAGCTTCGGGAGGAAAGGAGTATTTCTTGGAATTGAGCGACGATAAGGACATACTTCTAGGATACGCTAGGCTTCGTATAGATGAGAAAACTGCCCCTGTAATAAGAGAATTGAAAGTTGTAGGGGAGATGACTCCTGTTCACCACGAAGGTGAGGACTTCCAGCATTCGGGATTCGGTTCTAAGCTACTTGGAAAATGTGAGTCTATAGCTCGAGAAAAAGGGGATGTTTTGAGAGTGATAAGCGGAGTCGGAGCAAGAAATTATTATAGAAAATTTGATTATCGATTGAAAAAACCATACATGGTAAAAAGATTTTAACCTAAATATACAAGAAAAATTTTAAATAGTATTATTCGATTTATATCTTGGTGTAAATATGAATGAAGAAGGACAAATAGGCGAAGGTCAACCTCCGGAGGATACCGGTGAACAGTGGTCTCAGCAACCCCAACAGCCGCCCCCGCAACAACAGCCACCACAGGCCGCTCAGCAGTCTCAGCAACAACAAAGACTACAAGGTCCTCCTCAAAAAGATTTCATTGAAAAAATTACAAGCAACGATAATCTTACGAAGATGATCGCAGTGGGTTTCGTCATATTACTCGTTGGTATGTTGGTGATCCATGCATCATCGTTCGTCACCAACTATGATGGCAAAGAACTAGGTGCATCACCTCGAGATGATTACGACGAGGATAAGATTTTAACGGAAAAAGAAAAGCAAGATGACCAGGCATTTCAAAACGCAATGGAATACACAGGTCGAATGATAACAGACATTGGCATCTTTTTCATTGGTGCTTTATTAGCAATGGGTGGCATCGCTAGAGACGACTTGGATACAAAATATAGGATGGTAATGATTTCTTTATCTATACTGTTGATATTGGTAGCTTGGTTCGGTTTCCTTACTGCTGTGCCTATCGCTTTGCCCAACGTAGGCTAGGGAAACTAGTATTAGAAGTGATCAACTAGAATCAAACCGACCTAAAAACCCCTTCCTCCGGCTCATATATTTCTTCTAGTCTCTTAATTTTTTCTTCCAGATCTTCAATATTTTCTTTTCCCAGAAGCTTGTACACCCTTTTTACATCATCTACTTTAAAAGAACCTAACTCTTCGCTCAGCACTCTACTTATAATCTCTAACCTTTCTTTTTCATTATCTGCTATCTCGGCTTCCTGCGAAGCTTTGACATGAGGATCTCTTTCTTTTTTATTATCTTCTTTTTCGGGTAGTTCTCCCCCGCTCATCTCAGCGTTCATTCTTCCTATTGCCCAGCTCGCTTCTTCTTTAGAATCGGTCCGATAATGGATTTTCATCTTTTTCAAAATCAGTTTCTTTCCACATTGATGGCACTTGGTAGTTTGGTTGATGAGTAAAGCGGTTTTCGGTGTTTTACATCGAGAACAAACTATTACACCGTATTTTCCTTCTTCATCTTTCATGGTAGATACACCAGTCCAGCGATAACACAACCGAATTCTTCTTCCCCAACATTCAGTTCATCGTGAACCATATTCACATCTTTCAATTCTGTGCCTCTCGCCTCCGCCATCTCATTCAATCTATCTCTCAACTCTTGTTTAAATCCGTCGATATCTATTTCTTCTTTCTCAACTATGTGCTCGACCACATAGCCTCCTAGATCGTCTTCCCTAAATCCCCATGCTAATCCTGCCGCTAACTTATGACAAGAACCGGCTGCTTTGCTTAGGACCGCAGGTCTAAAATCGCCCATATCCGCGGATACGTCCTCCACTTTTTTGATCCCCTTTGGAAGGATAGAGGATACCTCGATAAGGTTTAGATCGCCCATCGATGCTTCTAACATGGCTTTGTCTACAGCGTTTATGACAGACAAAGAACTTGTAGCCTTTCCGGTTTTGACTGTAAATCTTGTAGCTTTTTCAAACATAATCATAGTGAGCAACACTGATTTCCTATAACCTTTTCGCCGCTCAACTCAAAATAGTACTTATCATGTCAGATGTAATCTTTGTCGAACCTTAATTCTCTAACAATCCAAAAGTAGATTCAATATCTCTCGTATTTTCCAGCTTTGTGTTCATCTCTAAGCTCATGATAGTGCTGAGCATTCTCTTTTGCCTTCTCCATCAAACCTTCATCACTCTCTTTAACGATATCTGCAGGAACACCGACTGCCATACTATGATCAGGTATCTCTTTTCCAGGAGGAACTAGAGCATTCGCTCCTACAATACATCCTTTCCCCACTTTAGCGCCGCTCAAAACAGAGGCATTCATACCTATTATCGTTCTATCTCCGATCTCACATCCGTGTATGACAGCTCCGTGGCCTATGGTAACATCTTCACCGATCACGGTCTTGTTTTCATGATCTACGTGGATCATAACCAGATCCTGGATATTCGACCCTTTACCTACGAGTATAGAATTTTGATCTCCTCTCAAAACGGCCTGCGGCCAAATACTGACGCCTTCTTTCAATTCAACGTCCCCGATGATGGTTGAATCTTTGGCAACGTAACATGAATCGTCCGCTTCAGGAGACAAACTAAAGACCTCCCTAGAGATATTACTCCGATTCACCGGAGATGGAAATCCTCTCAGGGAAATGTCTCAAGATGATAATATCTCCTATAGCCGATATCCATCTAAACGGTAACAGAGTACTCTTTGATTCCTCCACCAAGAGAGGATTCGTCTCTCCTACGAAGATACCGTTCACTTCCCCTTCCTCTATATCCATGACCACGTTATCTACAGTTCCTAGAAAGATGCCCTCTTTCGTGTAGACCTGTAACCCTATCAATTCAGATGACTCTTCTAGCATGGTAATCAAGAGGTGTATTGAATTGAGGAATTTAAATCTTTTTATCCTTAAACCATGTTTCGCCAATCGATAGATTTATAGCTTGCATTATAGATAATGCAAATGCAGGATTTGTCAGACAGAGGTCAGACGATGGATGATGGGGTCTCGGAAGAGGATGCACTGAACCGGCATTATGCATTGTTAGATCTTCTTTTATTACTATTCTGGCTCCTGCTCACAGGAGAGTTGATAAATATACTTCAAGGAGGGGATATCTCTATATACACCTTGAGTTCCGGATTGGTAGGTGCTAGTATCGTAACTTTTACAGTTCACAGATTTGTCATACGAGGAGAAGAAAGAAAGAAGACCCGTCTCGCCGAATACTTGAATTCACTGAAGAACGTCCTAGCTCTTTTTATAGACGTAACATTTAAACTGATAATAGCAAACGGTATACTCATCTACCAATCTCTAACGATGGATATAGAACCCAGGATAGTAAGGACCAAAGTCAGCCTTACTTCTGAGAGCGAAGTCACGCTTATATCACTCCTCATAACTCTAACTCCAGGGACTCTAGTTATTGATGTTGAGGAGGAAGATGATTCTTACTTTTTGTACGTGCATTATTCTTTTCTCAAGGCAGAAAATCTCAGTGAGAGTATTAAAGAATCTATCACTAATTGGGACAGGCTGATAAAAGGGGTGTTTACATGAGTTTGTACACTGCCATCTCTATCATCTTGGTATTTATCGCTCTTCTAGCTTCATACAGACTCTTTGTTGGACCTTCCGTGTATGACAGGTTGATCTCTTTGAACGTTGTAGGCGTTTTGATCACTATCATCCTCATATTGATAAGCGTTGAGACCGACCTCGGCCTTTATCTGGATATAGCTCTTTCTTTTGTGATGCTTGATTTTGTAGGTACTATTGCCTTGGTCAAATATCTAGAGGGGGGTGAGTTTGTCTGATCGGTGAAATAACCTCTCTGTTTTTGATATCTCTCGGTTGCGTGATGATGTTCACCGCAACCTTAGGGATCATACGGTTCTCAGATATATACATGAGGCTGCATGCTAGCGGTAAAGCGAGTACGGGAGGAACCATAGCCATATTAGCTGGAGTTTTGATCCGGATAGGCCTAAACCAGATATCCGGTAAAGTCGTTCTAGTCATGGTGTTCATATTGTTTACAGGCCCTATCATCTCCCACGCGATAGCTAGAGCAGCTCACATGAGTAAAGAAACGACCGCCGAAATCCCCTTTCACGATGTAGAAATCGAGGAAAGAGGTGAAAAATTTGATAATTGATATCTTCCTCGTTCTGTTCCTCCTCTCGAGTTTGATGGTGGTACTAGAAAAAGATCTGATCAGAGCTCTTATCTTTCTTGCTTTTTCCTCTATATTTCTCATTTTGCTCCTTTATCTTTATAGAGCTCCCGACGTAGCTCTAACTTTCTCTATCGTGAGTACTGGTGCAAGTACAGTATTGTTCATAGCGATAATAAAAAAATTGGAGAAGTTTGGATATGATAGAGACTCTGTTTAAAAGAGCTGTGACCGCTTTCTTGGTCATCGCAATCTGCATCGCTTTACTGCAGGGGATGAGTTTGAAATATGAGGATAAGTCTGAATCTCCGATTTTCGAATATTATGTCGAAAATCATGAAGAGACCGGAGCGGTAAATCTCGTTGAAGCGATCCTCTTGGATTACAGGGCTTACGATACTTTTGGAGAAATATTGGTACTTTATATATCAATCGCGGGCGTAATAATACTTGGGAAGGAGATAGTGGAAGGAAAAAGTGAGGAAGGAGGTTTCGGTTCATGAAGTCCATAATCGTGAAGACTTTTGGGAGGGCATTAGCTCCTTTTATACTGATGTATGGGATCTACCTAATGCTCTTCGGTCCCGTCTCTCCAGGCGGTGGGTTTCAGGGGGGTGTTGTATTGGCTTCCGCAGTGGTGCTCGTTCTGGTAACTCACGGAAAAGAAAAGGTAAAAAGGTTAACTCAGAATATAGAATGGTTCGATTCCTTCGGAGTCTTTGTATTTTTGTTTTTTGGAAGTATAGGGATGTTGATAGGGGGAAGTTTTTTCGTAAATCTGACTCCGTACAGTATGACTTCTCTTGTATTTTTAGATGTTATTATAGCCATGAAGGTATTTGCTGGTATAGTAGTACTTTCTATCTTTTTCTTCGAGAGGGGTGCAGAATAGTGTTAGGCGGAATCGAGGTAGGATTGATCACTATATTTTTGGGGCTTTATGGCTTAACAAACAATAGGAACGCGGTCAAGATGTTGATGTCGCTTACGGTAGTCAACACAGGTGTTATCCTCCTCTTCATCTCTATCGCTTATAAACCTGGGGGTTCCGTTCCTATCATCCGTGAGGGAACGAACATGGTCGATCCTTTACCTCACACGTTCATGTTGACTTCTATAGTAGTTAATCTCGCTACCTTAGCCCTTGGTCTCGCCCTTGTACTTTACCTCTATAGAGAATACGAGACCCTGGATGTCAGAGCCATGTGGGAGGGATCTGATGATTGAACACGTCCCTATTCTCATCATAATTTCTCCTTTAACCGGGGCTCTTCTTCTTGAACTGATATCAAAATTTGATCCTCCTCGAAAGATGGATGATGTGATAACCCTGCTCGCTCTAACTGTTCCCTTGGTACTGCTGATCGTGTTCACACCTGCAGTACTAGAAGACGCAATAGTCTATGAATTAGGAGGTTGGGAAAAACCTTATGGGATATCTCTAGTACTTGATAATCTTTCGGTGATGATGGCCGGTATAGTAGGCATCGTGACACTCTCTTCTTTCGTCTATTCTCTAGAATCAAAAAAAATGCTGCCTCAGGGCGAACGATATTACTTCTTATTCCTTTTCATGACCACAGGGCTTTACGGCGTGTTCCTCACTGGAGATCTGATAAATAGATATGTCTTCTTCGAACTGACTATTTTGACCACATACGTTCTCTTGACTTATACGAGGACCAAAGAATCGCTCAGAGCGAGTTACTATTATCTCATGATAGGGAGCGTGGCTTCATTCCTGTTTTTAGCGGGTATCGCCCTAATTTATTTCAATGTCGGTTACTTAGACCTCAAAGCTATAGGTGAGGTCTTACCGACCTTACCGATCCGAACGAGGATATTGATCTTTTCTTTTTTTATGGTGGCTGTAGGAGTTAAGAGCGGTTTGATCCCATTTCACACTTGGCTCCCGGATGCTCATGTTTCCGCTCCTACTCCCATGACTGCTGTCCTTGCGGGATTGACGGTGAAAGTAGGAATATACATACTTTTTCGTTTACTAAAGATAGGATTTGGTATACCTCCGATCCTGAATATTGTTATCCTTTTTGGACTTTCTACAGGGATAATCGGATCTTTGATGACTTTCAAATATTGGGATATCAAGCGTATCCTTACATGGCATACCATCGCTCAGATAGGCTTTATAACCGCCTGTATAGGTCTATGGACCCCTTCATCAGTTTCAGCGGCGCTATACCATATCCTGAATCATTCAGTATTCAAGACGCTGCTCTTCCTCTCAGCTGGTTCTTTCATATTCCTTTACGGTAGCGGGGATATAAGAGACCTCACTTTAAAAAGGGGGCATCCTATCCTCGCATCTACTTTCCTGATTGGTCTTCTATCTCTCCTAGGGATTCCTCCGATGAACGGCTTTTACAGCAAGGCATTCGTGATACAGTCCGCTTTATCAAGACCAATAGTTTTGTTACCATTACTCCTCATCCATATCATCACAGCTGCTTCAGTATTCAGGATAATATATCACGCCAGCCATGAAAGCAGGTACATCGAGGCTCCGGTGAGCATGATGAAACCCCTCGTCGTGCTTGCGGGATTGACTGTATTCATTGGCGCTACAACTACAATTTGGATGAATAATGTCGTAGCCCCCGCTGGGTCTTTACTCGTGGGAGAAAACATAGCAACGAGTGGGATTTATTTAGAATATAAAACCCTGGTGAGCACAGGTGGTCTTTTATTACTCGGTACAATGCCTATCGCCTTTTTACTTTCTCCGATATTCGAAAAAATGAAGAATATAGAAGTGAAAAGAGTCATTTCAGAAGTAAGTCTCACAGATGCTGTTAGATATTTATTGATAGGCCAAGCTTTAGTGATAGCTCTGATATTACTCTACTGATCTATCTGATTGAGATCATAATTCCATCCGGTCTGTCTTTTCCTGATGTGCAAATCAAACGAGGTCGTATAGATAAGGTTCGAATATATGGGAGAAAAGCGCCAAAATGGTAACCAATAACAGTAAAGAAATGAATGCAGCCGGTTGTGCGTTTATTACGAAGAATATAACCGTCCCTCCAGCAGGGGGGTGCTCTAACCACAAAGATACCATAACCAAGATAGAGACTATAAGAGCTACAGAAACAGCTACTTCAAAGGATAAAAAATTTGGATGCGTAAAGTGAAAAGCAAAGCCTATCAGACCGCAAACAAAATGACTTCCTATAACGCGCCTAGGATCGGCAGTTTTACTTGAGGGCATTGCAAAAACGACAAATGCTGAAGAACCTGCTGCAGCAACCAATACAAACTCATCAGCTAAAATAGGTAATAAGTTCAACCCTAAATAAAAGATTATACCTGCTAAGATGCTTTGGAAACCAAAATGCTTGATCGTCTCTTTTTTAATCCTCCTGTTGAATATCTTGACCATCAAAGCTGTATTAATAACAACCTACAAAAAATTTATCTTTAGGATATTAATCTATCCGCGTTCATAATTTCTTTTCTAGTATCGTTCAAAACAGGTCGGTTTCTTCTCGCATTTGACAAAGCATCCAACTCTATCTCACTCTTCACTAAATCTTCTTCAAAATACTTGCCTTTACCAATAATTTCACCTTTTGGCGAGATCGCTGTAGCTCCGCCCCAGAAGTACATGTTCTCCTCTCTACCTACAAGGTTTGAATAGAAAAGATAACTCGTGGTCTCTATCGCTCTAGTGGTGATGACTTTCTCGAAATATGTTCGGGTAGTAGAAGGGGAGGCTGAAATGACCGCTATGATTTCAACGCCTTTCTGGGCCATCGTTTTAGCGAGCTCGGGAAAGAAGATATCATAACATATCAACATCCCGATCTTTCCGACAGGCGTCTCAAATACAGGTATGTCATCATCTGCTTGAAAGTACCTCTTATCTTGGAACGGACCAAAATTGGGCAGATACGTTTTTCTGTACCTGTGAAGCTCACCATCAGAAGTTGCCAGCAATGCCGTGTTCCTCAACCTTCCATCGGTCTTCACTCTTTCAGGCATACCACATATTATATTCGTTTCGTTCTCGACCGCAGCTCGAGATATCTCACGCGAAGAAAGGCCCGGTATCTTTTCACTATCATACCACAATCTGTCTCTCAAACAATAGCCCGTCAGAAACATCTCCGGGAAGATTAGAAGATCAGTATCTTTTTCTTCTTCAGCCGTCTTTTCAATTATCTTTAGGTTCTTCTCTTTCTCTCCGATCTCGTGCTTCTTTTGGGCAAGAGTTACTCTCATATCTGCGCTAATTTGGAACATGTTATATAGAATTTTACCTGAAAGACTGAAAACTCCGATAAACACTAATAACATCGATCACTATACGGTATGAGTGGTAATTTGACCGGAACTGATAGAACTTTGAATTCCCTCTTGGAAGGAGGAGAGGATCTTATACATACTGAAAATTTGATGGTCGAAGCCGTCCAGGAATTGATAAAGGATGAGATCAAGAACCGCATCAAGACCAAACTACAGGAGAACGAAGAACTGAAGTCCGAATTTGAGGAATACGTGAAAGTCCTGATGGAAGCCAAGATGAAAGAAGCGTATGCTTACGCCATGTTGACCAAGACTAGTGCAGATCTAGGTTTAGAACTGATCCCTCCCGAGATGAAAGATAAGATGAACGAGAAACTGAGGGAGTTCATGGAAAAGAAGATGGAAGAGATGATGAAAGAAAGGTAAAGGTGACGTCCTCCTTCACCCTAGACCTAACAGGAAAACCCTGTTTTCCTGTGGTATCATCTGGAATCAGAGATTCCAGAGATAGCTGGAACACGGTTCCAGCAATACAGAGGAATTTAATAAATTCCTCGAAAGAGATGAGGCTTCCTACGGAGCCACTGACTCCTTGCACAAGCCCGGAGGTTGCATTCCGCTCGCTGACTTTTCGTTTTACCCAAACACAGAGGTCAGGTCGTCGCTTCCAGCTCAAAGGGCCGCGCCACAACACCATGTCAATTCATGATCGGCCCCTGCCTGCAAAAGCGGTCTT
>JAGXLF010000113.1 GCA_018334835.1 Thermoplasmatota archaeon
GTTAACAAAAAGGTCCAATTCAGTACTTTGTATAATGATGACATATTTCCCTCCTGTTTTACTTCTACCATAAAGGTGTCAGTATCGTTGTTCCCTTCTACATCTTCTACCTGAAGTGTTATTTTCCTAGTGCCTTCTTCTTCGAATATCACCGAAATCTCTTCACCTTTCTTATCGTAATTACCGTCTCCATTGATATCCCACCGGTACTCCACGATTCTATGATCGTCCCAGCTGTTCTTTCCGGTCAAAGTGATATCTTCGCCCTTTTCGATAGTTCTGTTCCTTCCAGCATCTGCTATAGGATTGATATGATCTCTCCAGTCTTTCAAAAAAACATCAGAATAGTACTTTCCTAGTTTTTCGTTCTCTATTATGACCCCGGCCTCTCTATTTTGAAGGGGAGAGTTAACGTTCCAATTGATACTCGAGATCAAGGTTTTAGTTCCATCTACTATCATACCTTTGTTATGTGATTTCAGAAGTTGCTTGTATCGAGAGAGTAATCTCGCCTCTAATTCAAGGTCGTGTCTTCGAGCAAAATCGTTGATCTCTTCGACCATCTGATCGTTTCCATCATTCTCCATATGATACCAGGTAGAATCTAACATTATCTTGACTTCCACGCCTCTCTTTGCGGCCTCCTTTATCGCACTCAGATAGGGATTTTCTTTAGTCTCCCAATGTTTGATGTAGTACTGTTGAACGTAGATCGACTCTTCAGCCGATCCGATCATATCCATGATAGTACATTCGGACATGCTAGAATCCGGAGCTACTATCGGAGTTACAGTGAATTCATCTTGGAAGACGCTTTTATTGGCAAAGGGTTTGTAATGACCGTCAAGTGAGCCGATAGGTGAAATATCTTTTGCGGTTGGTGTAAAATCCACGCCGAACTTCCAGTCGAAGTCGAAAACTTCTCCGTAGTAGGAGGCAAGTTTTTTTGATTCTAATATAGTGCCCCAACCTCTATTACCGTAACCTCCATCGGAAGGAAAACTGGAAGTGACGAAGTTCTCACTGGTCATAAGTATTGAGGAGTTGTCTCTTATCATGTATTTCGGATGGTAATAATTGAAAGGATCATATTCGTTTTCACTAATTTTTTTGATTTCTCCTCCATTATCGTCTATCAAACCGAGACAGGAACGGCCTCTTCTTGACATATCCTGAACAGGATCACCTTCTACCAGAACTTTGACTGAAACTCCGTTCCGTGAAAGATTTGAGATCCTCCTAGCTATCTTTACGTTGGTGAATTGGTAGATGGCTACATCGAGTGAAGTACTCACGTTATCCAAAAAATGCATCATAGAGTTGAAAGAGCTATCTGGAGAAGTGAAAGCGGTGGCTTTTCCTTCGTAATTTATCGTCTCGGCTTCAAAATCAGAATGGCCTACCATCCACTCTCTTTCCCAATCCCATGCGTCTTTCCCATTTTTGTCCATATACCTTCTTCTAGCGTAAGCCCCTTCGGGAAGCGATTCAGTGCTGTTACCTTCCCACATCTTTTCCGGTTCTATATCTCCATAATAAAAGGAATCTATGGGTATATCCTCTTCTTTTAGGATCACCTCTCCGCTTTTATCCGAGAGATGAAAATCAATATCGGCCTCGATTTCCCCCTCGGACCACATCATATCGGGTTCTTCTCTCCATATCTCTTCGTATTTTTGATCTTCTGCTATAATTATCTGCTCGCTCTTGTTCAAAGAAAAATCCGGAAGTTCGATCCGGTTTTGTCCATTGGAAATTCTTATATCCTCAAATCTTGCGGAGGGTCCCGAGTTCTCTAAGGTCAGAAACTCACATCCAGGACCACTGTTATAATACACCTCTTTCAGTTTCAAACTTTCTCCAGGCTGTTCTGCCTGACCTATTATAGGTAAGGTCGGGATGATAAGCATCAAAACTAAAAGTAAGACTAATTTTCGCATGATACAGATGGAAATGAGAAGGGGTATTAAAGTTTGGAGGTCGAAAATTCTATGTCGATCAAATTTTGTAAAACTTAAATAATACGGAAAGATAAGGAAATATACAAAAGCGAAAGTTTCTCTTCTGTTTGATTAGAGATCATCATGCCGAGGTAGCTAAGTCCGGCCTAAGGCGGTGGCCTCGAGAGCCACTGGTGCTTCGCACCACAGGAGTTCGAATCTCCTCCTCGGCGTTTTTTAGTCAAAAAAAAATAGAGAAGGAAGTCCATTTTTTCCTCAGTAGAAGCTTAGGTTTTAGCTGTCTCTAGATTTAAGACCTGTTAGGCTTTTACGAAAGTACAACACGAGGATGGTCCATACGGAAACCTTTAGGAGTTGCTCACTTAAATTTTCAGAGATGGTTTCTCAAGTTCCATGTCCAATTCCATCGGATTCTTTCAATTCATCAAGCGAGGCTTTTTCTAGTTGTTCAAAGCTCCTGTGACCTCCTTTAAACCGTCTTTTAGCAGTTGTAGGACCTACTTTTCTATATCTTGGAAGTATTCAATGGTTTCTTCCTTGTTGAACAGCTCTGTTTCTTCCTCTTATTTCTCTTACTCATCTTCTTCCTCTACTTGTTTCTCTTCTTCTGTCTCTTCTTCTGTCTCTTCCTCATCCTCCTCTTCTTCCACTTCTTTAAGAGGTTCTTCTAATTCTTCACCACATTCAGGACATTCATCAGAGTCGATAGGGATCACAGAATCACAGTTTGGACAGACGCCCTCTTCGTATT
>JAGXLF010000055.1 GCA_018334835.1 Thermoplasmatota archaeon
TGTAAAAAACTTTGTGATATGAGATGCTACCTCATCAGGCTCGGTATAGATTTTCTGCTGACTGGTATCTCGAAAAAGATATGAAGAAACCCATGATCGATATGTTCAGAATCTTAGACTGAGTCTTGAAAGACCAACTCAATCAAGGCTTTAAATGAGGAGAGGACTCATTAATCTTTCGACCTACTATCGACCTTCTATAAACCTTTAGAAGCTTCTTTCTCGCCGAGCTCGAAAGCTTTCAGGTTCGTCTCGATGGTCTTCTCAGGGACAGTTTCCTTTACCACTTCTTTGAGCACTTCTCCATCGATAGGGAAGTCCGGCAGATTACATATAGCGCCTAATAGTACGACGTTTTCCGTTCTCGCATTCCCCGCTTCTTCAGCTAGTCCAAGAGAATCGATCATATGTATATTGCTGGTGACCTTTTCCAATCTCTCTTCGATTTCCTCCAAAGTCACGTAGCTCTCTTCTTCTTCCTGCTCCAATCTGCTGATCTCGAGAGGATGATGCATCAATCTTCTGCTCGTTATTATTCTGCCGTCGTCTTTCAGGTACTCGATATTTCTGAGAGCTTCTATCCCTTCTAGAGAGACCATCAGGTCCGCTTCTCCGTAAGGTATCAGAGGAGAATGAGCATCTTCTCCAAGACGGAGATGCACATATATAGAGCCGCTTCTCTGCGAAAGGCCGTGCTGTTCTCCGGTTATCACCTTTTTGTCTGTCTTACCACAGGCTCTACCTATCGTCTGGGAAAGAAGCATCAGTCCCTGTCCCCCTACTCCCGAGAGCATGATATTATAACTGTCCTTATCTTCACTCATTTTCTTCACCTCCAGTCGATTCCATAGCATCTACTGGGCACAGCTTCCCACACACCCTGCAGCCGTCGCATAGATCATAATGGATCTGACTCTTTCCCGTTTCTTCATCTATATCTATAGCTGGACAGTAAAATTCTTCTATACATGCGTAGATAGATCTACACGTCTCTTCGTCTATCTCATTGGGCACGATCGGCTCTCCACGTTTCCTCTTCAATCTATCGTGATACAGTGCGCAGGGGCCTTCGGAGATTACCACGGAAACGCCTTCATGCTCAACAGCTTCTCTGATATCGTCTACGCTTTCCTTAGGTGAGAAAGCCTTTATCTTTCTGACTTCTTCGACACCGATCCCCTTGACGACCTTCTCTATGTCCACTTCACTCACCGGGTCTGGTCCAAAATCGGAACCGGGGTTAGGCTGCTGTCCTGTCATAGCTGTCACGCTGTTATCCAGAACTATCAGTGTGAGATCGTGCCGGTTGTGTACAGCGTTAACGAGTCCAGGTAGACCGGCATGGAATAAGGTGGAATCTCCTATCATGGCAATGACTTCGTCTTCCAAAACGTGCTGCATCCCGCTGGATAAACCCATCGAAGAACCCATACATAGAACAGAATCGGTTATCTCATAAGGTCGTAATAAAAACATGGAATAACAGCCTATATCGTTGTTGAACACGTAATCCTTCTCTTCCAGCACCTGTTGCAGTGACCAGAGAGTAGAACGGTGAGGACAACCGGGACAAAAGATAGGTGATCTATCAGAAAGTATCTCTTTCAACTCGTCTCCTCTTTTTTTATAACTCTCGTATTTTTTGGGATTCTCTTCACCCACTGCAGAAGATATGCCTCTGACCACTTTGGGCACGTTGTATTCACCCACTTTAGAGAAATCACCCGATACTTTCCCTCTTATCTCCAAGTCCGGATTCACCTCTTTCGCTATCTCCCTTATACCGTCTTCCAAATATGGTAAAAGTTCCTCCACAACTATGACTTTTTCGAGTCCTTCGATGAATTCTTTCAATTTTTTATATGGTAGAGGATAAGTGGTTCCTAACTTGAGAATCGGTAAGTCCAGGTCCATCTCCTCTAGAGCTTCCAAAGTATGGAGATACGAAACACCAGATGTTATTATCCCGGTCGAACCGCTGCCTTCAATCCTTTTATTCAGAGGATATTCTTCGAAATCTTCCCGTATATTTTCCAACTTCTCCAAGGCATCTTTCTTCAGCTCTCTAGCCTTTGCACCGAGAGTGTAGAATTTTTTCTCTACATCGGACCATTCCTTTTTCTTCATAGGATTTCTAACCAACTCGTCGATCTCCACGTTAGCGCTCTGATGATTCACTCTCGTAGTGGTCCTAACCAATGTGAGCACTTCGTACTTTTCGGAGAGTTCAAAGGCTTGTTTGACCGCTCCATAGGCCTCTTGAGCGGTCGAGGGTTCCAACATCGGTATATGAGCAGCTTCCGCATAGTAACGCCCGTCCTGTTCGCTCTGAGATGAATGTGCGTGGGGATCATCTGCGATTAGTAGAACCATGCCCGCATTAACACCTGTATAACCCAGGCTGAAAAAGGTATCGCTGGAAACATTCAATCCAACGCTTTTCATAGATGTGAATCCTCTTACGCCCGCCATTGAAGCTCCCGCAGCGGTCTCAAGAGCGACCTTTTCGTTGGCGGAGACCTCCATCTTCAGGTCGTCGAATTTTTCAGAAAGTTGGTACATGGTATCCAAGATCTCGTTGGTCGGCGATCCCGGAAAGAATGCAGTGACCTTTACATCGCTCTCCAGAACAGCTCTAGCTACAGCTTCGTTTCCCAACATGAATGCCTTTTTGGCCGAAGGGTCGGATATATCTTGAAGAGCCATATATTCACCTTACCTTTTCAAAAACGTGATGATGAGTAAAAAAATTATCCCTAAGAGTTGTCAAGAAAACGCCTTTCTTTAGGAAGGAGATGAATGGTTCTTTAATACAGATAGAAGTCGGAGCGTGGATTTGAAAAATGTTCCAGAGAAAGATAAACTAACAGTAGATTTTATTACGATGGGTTGGTGAGGAGGAGAAGGTATGAATTTTTAAGAAGTAGCTTTAGCTGAAGGGAAACAAGGATGATCTAGAGAAATTCAGGAACTATCCGCTTTCAGATTATACGATCGAGCTTTCTAGCGTATTTCTTGAGTTCATCGATATGTTCCTTTTCTTCTTCGACCAGGTGGGAAAGTATTTCATAGAATTCACCTGGATCCTCTCCCGCCCATACCTCTTCTATAAACTCTTTAGATGTCTTTGAATGTATCTTTTCGTAGAGGTCAAGAGCCAACTTATCGTTCTCGTACACTTCGTACAGGATCTCCTCGTCTTGAGAATGTCTTTTGAATTTTACATTTTCTCTTGCGCGGGAATTTTGTTTGATATCTTCCAAATCCAAACCTTCAAGATTTTTGATCAATTTTTTTAAAAGACTCTTATGTCTTTCAGACTCGTTAGATAACTTGAAGAGCGTATCCCTGTATTTCTCATCTACGGCGGTATAAGCATCCCACTGTGTAACGCCTTCGAATTCAGTTTCTATCCAATAAGCTCTAGCTAAAAGCGATTCTACTTGATCGATACTTTCGATAACTACCTCTCTTTGAGGAGACATAATTATCCTACAAGGCCTTCAAGTATTTATAAATGTGGATAGTTTTTATTTTTTGTCAATTCGGTGGAAGAAAATATCTTGATTGTGCGTTGATGGATAATGGCAAAGATAAACGCAGGTAGAAGTAATGAACAAGATTAGTTCAAATATCTTCTCTACTCATCTCTCCCCATTTAGTTTCTTTACGAAGGAATTGGATCGTCCCCCTTAATCTCCAAAGTGTGTGAAATTGTCGATAACCAAAATTTTCCAATACAGCTAACAATAGAAGTTTCAATCTGTCTATTGGGTCTTCGTATCTTTTCAAGGAAGTCTCAGCTAGAAGTAAAGATGAAAGTGAGAGCAGGACCCCGAATATTACGGCTACAGCTAGGAACAAAAGAAAATAAGGTAGGCTAAAGATCCCCAATAAAAAGAAAACTATGAACATGAAATAACCGGTCATTTCAATAATTGGCCCCAGCAGTTCAAAAAATAAGAAAAAAGGTAAGGCAAAAACGCCTACTTTTCCATATTTTGGGTTAAAAATCATCTCTTTATTGTAGGTGATGGTTTCGATGAGACCTCGCTGCCATCGGGCTCTCTGTCTTGACAATATTTTCCTCTTTTCAGGAACTTGTGTCCAACAGACCGGGTCGGGCAAAAAGGAGATATCGTAGTCCTCGTCCTTTTTTCTCATATCTTTATGAAGACGAACCACTGCGTCGATATCCTCACCCACTGTGGTAGTTCTGAACCCTTGAATGTCTATCAAACCTTCTCTCTCAAACAGACCAAAAGCACCAGATATTATAGGAAGAGAGTTTATCCTGCTCCAGCCACTCCTTCCAAAGAGAAATGCTCTTATGTATTCCATGACCTGCATCCCCGGGAGGAATTTTTTGGGCAGCTTTGCTTTCGTGACTTCCGAAGAGACCACCTCACAATTATTCAAAACTCTTACTATCCCTCCAAGAGCAACGACCCTAGAATCAGTACTCATGTATCTCCTTACCAACTTCTGAAGAGCGTTTCTCTCGACCAAAGTGTCGGCATCTATAACCAAAATAAGATCGGTTCTAGAGAGATTTATACCCGCATTTAGAGCATCAGCTTTACCTCCATTTTCCTTATCAATCACCGTCAATCTCTTTTCTTTTATAGAATTGTATAGAGCTTTGAGCGGTTCAGTATCTATCTTTTCTTCCATCTCCCTGGTAACCTCTATCAATTTGAAGTTGCTCTTTAGCTTTCTCAAAGTGTTGTCAGAAGATCCATCGTTGACGACCAGTACTTCAAGTTTTGGATAATCCAGTTCCAGCAGAGATTTCACGTTTTCCGAGATGATCTTCTCCTCATTATAAGCTGGAACGATGATGGTTATACCCGGAACTAATTTGCAACCTTCCCTATCACATATATCGAAGTCAGGCTTTCTGTTATGAAACAAAACTTCCTGAATACCTAGGAATAATAGTATCAAATAACCGGTATTGATCAACACGAAGTAGATAAGTACGAAGATACTGTAAATGGCGATGAGCATCCATAGTATTTCAGAGAGAATCAAAATTCATCCCTCCAGAAAATGATTTAAGTAATGCTTCCTTTGCAATTCCTGGATATTCATCCCTGTACTCTTCGATTTTTTCTCTCCCTTTTTTACCCAAGTTTGAAAGGGCAAAAAATGCGTTCCATCTGACTATAGCTTTTTCATCATCTGCTAGCTCATCGAGAAGTGGGATAATATCATCTGCTCTTTCTTGACTAAGAATTCCCGGAAGCTTATCGGAAGAATCTAAAGACCTTTCATAGGATATCTTGCCTAGGGCTTTAGCTATCTCCTCTCGAACTCTAGTGCTATCATCTTTTTTCATCTCATCCAATATATCGAGCCCATCGATAGATTTTATTCTCCCGATAGACTTGACAACTTCACACCTGATATCTTCCGGTTCATCTTTAAATTTCTTTAGTATGTCGATAGAATCTTTTTCACCTTCTCTTCCCAGCAGGATCACACCTGTCTTTTTCAATCTGCGGTTATCGGACCGAATCAACTGCTCTAAACCTTCGACAGGTATCTCAGCGGCCATCAACTTCACATTGAGATAATAATCCACATGAGTGCTATAGAAAGCAAATATGTCTTCCAGTTTCTTTTTTAAAATAGGATGACGATTTATGGTCAGTAAGTCAAGGGCCGCCAGTCTGACCTCATTGTTTTGAGATAACAACTGAGATACAACATAACGATCTGTGGGTAAAATCCTCAAGTGCTTCCATACAGCAAAAGTTTGCGCTTTCTTATACCATTTTTTACTCTTAGATCTGTCAACATCTTCAACAACAAATCCACATTCTATATAAATATCTCTCAACAAGTCCTTACTAAATTTATCTTTCCTCGCTAGTTCTATCAGATAATCTCTGAAATATTCATTTTTGTAATCCAATTTTTTGATGAGTTGTCTTTTTCCTATATTCCCATCTTCATAATCTTTCAAAAGGTTTTCCCAATAAGGTTTTCTTTTTTCGATCCGCTTCTTTTCTTTTATGTGTTTATATATTAAAAGAATATAGGCAATCGAGATAATAAAAAGTAAGATACCTAAAAGAATCATAAAGTAATATACAAATCCAAAAACCCATTCTCCTAATAAGTTATAAACCATTATTTTCTACCCGATAATTCTTTCTGTAATAGACTATGATGTTCATTTTCCATATAGGCTAGATAAGATAAAAGATTTGAAACAGCATCTTTATCGTCGACTTCTTCCGAAAGGGTTCGATAGAATTCCGAGGCCCTTTTTTCCTTTTCAATAGCTATTTCTAAAAGTGCCTTTACCCCATTATCTTCCTTTACCCCATTATCTTCATCTTTTATTTCTGTAATGTCCGAAAAATCATCTTTATCAACATCGAACTCTCCTATCTCTTTTTCAGGAAAGAAATCATTAAACATAGATCGGATCTTCCTCTCGTGAGACTTTTCCTCATCGATCAATCTATCTACTAGAGTTTCGAGGGAAGCATCTCTATTTATTTTACTTATTTTTTCATAAAGGTGCTGTGCTTCAATCTCTGATTTTGCAGCGAAAGATAATATATCCTCTAGTTTTAATTTAGATATATCTTTTTCTGTAAATTCTTTCACCATATTCGACATTTTTATAATTATATGACCAACTATAAAAGTTTATTTGAGAAAATATGTGAAAGGGTGAGATTATTTTTCCATATCTTTGAGAATTGGTATTTTTAAATTCGAATAACACCCCTTGGGTTCTATAGTGAAAAATCTTCCCAGACATCTAGGAATCGTTCAACCACATCATCGGGAGGATCATACTCTAGCAGTAGATGTGATATGTGTTTTTCATCATAATCACCCTTATCGTCATATATCCGAGTTAGATCGTAAGAGCGTAGGTCCCATTCCCTCTCACGGCTATGCTCATCCTCGCGATCAATAAGAATATCGACATAACAGCTACGAGTGATACCGTGAAAAATCTGTTTGGTTTCATCTTATCACATGTATCACTTTTTCTTATTTGCTTATAACTCCACTATTCTCGGACAAACAAAAAACAAAACGAAAATCTTTTTAATCTATCTTCATCTCACTTCACGGATGGATCTGATCGAGATATTGACGAATTTTGCTACTAACCCATTTGCTTATTCAGTCGTTTTTCTGATCTATTCTATCTTAGCCGCGGTCATACTTCCGATCCCTGTGGAAGTAGGGCTTTTCAACTATCATATCCACCCGATCATCCTTATCTCAATATTAGCTCTTGGAAAAGGTATCGGAGCGTTCATAGTTTTTCATATCGGTACGTCCGCTAGAAAGAGATTAAAAAAATTATCTACTCCCGAAAACAGGATCTTGAAAAAGATTTTGGAATATTCCGAATGGTTCGTGAAAAAGTATGGATACTACGGTCTTTTGATAATCTTGAGTACGCCTCTGATGATCGATTCCATATCGCTGTACCTTTTCTCTCTGCTCAATCCTGAGGAGAAAGGGAAAGGGATGGAAGTAGAAGGGTTCACTATCATCAATATTATCGGCGGTGCATTAAGAGGGGTAATCACTCTCGCGGTATTCTATTGGGTAGGTCTCAAGCTTGTTTGATACGATCTGTGATAAGTTGTTCGTTTTTGACTGTGACCACCTCCCCGTCCTGAATTATGAGGAATTAAAAATTCCTCGAAGCCGAAGGAATGAAATTCCTTCTTAGTTTGGAAATCCAAAAGGATTTCCTAAACAGGACGGGGCGTCCATTTCCGTCGAATGTTCCTTCAAAATCATCTTCTATAGTATCCTCAGCAACGATTGGCTCCCACCCATCTTCTGTATCGACTAACTCATCGTAACCATCTGTGTCCTCATCTAAATCGTTAATAAGAACGTAGTCGACTTCTAGATCATCCCGAATTCCATCGAGATCGTTCTAGTCCTCGATCTCTATAGGATCGTCTTCAGCAAAGCTTCCAACTGACAAAGAAGTGTCTTCAACATCGTTTTCTTCTTCAAAACCAACTCCAACTTCAGTCACCGTTCCAAAAACACTTGCCCCTAACAGTAGAACAACACCAACTGCCAAATATTTTCTTATTTTCATTTTCTATCCTCCCATATATTCATATCCCGAAGTATCTTTTTTTCTATCTCGGTACGTTAGTGATTACCACGGAATTTAGGTCTACGTCTCTCTTTTCCAACTCATCTATCAATTCAATGTAATGTCTTTCTACTAGGAATTTACCGGGTTCTATGATCGCCACCACCTTCCCTCCGTGTTCCTCCTGTAGCTCCGGTAAGTGAGAGTGGAACCATTCCTCAATATTAGTGGTTTCTTGATCTTGAACCACGTCGTGGGTAAAAGGTTTTTTATTTAACCTATCTTTCATCCTATTTATTATCCCATTCATTCTATCATCATCCCTCTATACCTGAGCAAAAGGTTATAAGGTTAGGTCTTATCTATAAGCCCTATAAGGGTATAATAACACTTATTCGATAACATTGTATAAATTCTTTATAACACATACTCGATAAGGATAATCGATGCAACTACCTGAGGGAAGAAAAAAGATATTACTCGCCCTTATAGACAAGAAAACCTATGAAGATGAAACCCTCGTTCCCTACAGCACTTGTCAGCAGGGTTTGAGCGAAGCCGTTGACGTCTCTCAGGCAAGGATAGCCCAACTGGTGAAAGACCTAAAAGAAAAAAAGATGATTAGGGAAAGGAAGAAGCACATCTCGGGCCTAAAAAAACAAAGAAAAGCTTATTTTCTGACATCTAAAGGGTATCAGAGAGGGAAAGAAATACGAGAGGAATTGAAGAAGGAAACTATCACTGTATGCACTGAAAATAAGGAAGAAAATATAAGGCTTGGTTCGGTTGACAAGTATTTAGAGACTAAAGATCCTCTTTTAACCGCCCTGAACAAGGTCAACGAAGAGGGGAAAATTGACTTGAGAAAAACGGAAGAGGAACCTGAAGAGATCTTTGTAGATAGAAAAAAGGAACTGGATAGATTAAAAAATCTAGCCGAATCCTTGAAAAAAGAGGGTAATAAAGTCCTATTTGTGAAGGGGGAAGCAGGTATAGGAAAAACGACCTTGATCTCGGAGTTCAAGAAAAAGTTCTTGACAAAAAACTATAACTTTGTCGCTGGCCGGGCCTATTTCGATAAAGCCGAGACCTATCTACCTTTCAAAGAAGCTTTTGAATGGTATCGGGATGAAAAAGAGAGATATTTTCCCTTCTACGTGACGAAAGAAGACAGACTGGAAAATTTGGAAAGACAGTCCATTTTTTATAAAACGGTAGAAAGTATCAGATCTATAGCCTCCAAAAAGCCGTTAGTGATTTTTTTAGACGACCTGCAGTGGGCTGACAGGACGACCCTCCAGCTGTATTATTATCTAGTGGATAAAACACGGGAGTCTCCCATACTTTTTTTGGGCACCTATCGGCCGGAGGAGGTTTCCGAGGAAGACCCATTGATAGAAATCATTCAGAGATTATCTAGAGCCCATATATACAACGAGATCGATCTAGAACCACTAGGAAGAAATGAAACAAAGGATGTCATCAAAAATATAATCGGAGAAAATAAAGTCCCGGAAGAGTTCATAAAATTGATCCGCGGTATAACCGATGGTAATCCTTTGTTCATAAAAGAATGTACTGCCCAGATGGTTGATGAGGGGGCCGTAGATTTAAAAAAAGAAGTCTATC
>JAGXLF010000056.1 GCA_018334835.1 Thermoplasmatota archaeon
CCAAAGTGATTTCAGATATCTCGCTAAAAGGATAAGACGACTCTAGAACTATAATGCTCTCCCAAGAATCATCATTCTAGATGAATTTAGAAATTGTACTTTCTGATACCTTTGAAGTTGGGGAAAACTCACTCAGAAGGAAAAATCGTTTTTAACTTTCTAACTATATTTAGACAACCCATATTTTTTAAGTATGTGTTATAACTAACTGTTATCGCCCAACTACTTTCTTTCTCCTCAATCACAAAGAATAGAATAATATCATCATACTTGTTCCCAATATAAAACAATAAATTAAATTTGATATTCCTATTAAGCCATATAGATTCATCCGATATAGTTTCGATATTCTGAAAGCAAAGCTTCTTTGTATTCTTTTTCTTTCTTAGTTGGGATATAATTGTCTTCTCTGAACCTTTCTATCAATTCGTCTTTGTCAACATCATCTAGTGAAATCTCTTTTTCTTCTAGATCTTCAAATATTTCTTTCATGCCTCTGATCCCCACTCCCCTTCCATCGATATTTACGATGGTAACATCACTTGAACCCGAACATCCACATCCTTTTCGAGTTTTCTTCAGCCCGAAGGGTGTTTCTTCATCGCTCATGTAAATCACCTTTTTGATTTCTCTTAAACATCAATCTACCACCTCGCCTGCTTTCAATATCCTGATCGCCCTTTCAGGGTAATCTTTTCCTCGCATCTTTTCAACGACTGATCCTATATCGTATTCTAACCGTTCGAATGTTATCTCTCCATCTTCTAACACTACATAAGCCGCTCTTGTATCTCCATCTCTAGGCTGACCTAGACTGCCGGGATTGATGTATCTTCTACCGTTGATCTTTCTATCCATGGGTATATGAGTATGTCCTAGAAAGACTAGATCCTGATCGATATCTTTGAATTCTTCGAACTCTTCCTCTGAGGTGTCAGGCTTGAGATACTTGTATAGATCATCTTTTGAAGCATGAGTCAAAAAATGATCCTCTGTAGATTCAGTCATTGGTAGTTCACGAAGGTAATCTTTAGATTCCTCAGATATATCTTCAACTGTTATCTTCCTCACTTCCTGGGATAGTTCCTTTATCTCGTACCCGCATCCGCAGTCTACACCGAACGCCACGGCATTATCATGGTTTCCTCTAACTACAAAATCAGCTTTATCTCTGATCGCTTGAACACATTTTTGATTCGAAGGGCCGTAGTCAACGATATCGCCCATGCAGTAGAGACGATCGTATTCCTCTTCAGCCAATACTTCTTTCAATGCTTCGTAATTACCATGCACGTCCGATATTAGCAATATTCTCATATAATACACCTATATAAACATCTTATCAAAAATACTTCCTTGTCCGGTTGGCTATAGCGACGAGGGTCAACATAACCGGCACTTCAACAAGAACTCCTACCACAGTCGCCAATACGGCTCCTGATGCCATCCCGAATACTGAGATAGCAACCGCTACCGCCAATTCGAAGAAATTGCTGGCACCGATTTCCGCAGCAGGGGCTGCGACATCATGAGGTATCCCCCAAAGAAACGCCATTCCATATGCTATGGAAAAGATAGTGAAGGTGAAGATCGTCAGCGGGATCGCTATCAGTAATATATGGATTGGATTATTGACGATGATGTCTCCCTGGAAGGAGAACAGAAGTATAAGCGTTAGGAGTAATCCAGGTATAGTCAGATTGCCGACCTTTTCTAAAAAGACCTCGTTGTACCACCTCTCGCCTCTTTTGCCTATCAGATAGACTCTAGAGAGATATCCCACGACTAAAGGAACACCTACGTAAAGTCCCACAGACATTATCAAAGTGTCGTAAGGAACGGTTATCCCTCCTATACCCAAGAGGAAAGTGACAAGAGGAACATAGGCGAATAGGAGTATGATATTATTTGTAGAGACCTGAACTAGAGTATAAGCGGGATCGCCGTCTGAAAGATAGCTCCATACAAATACCATGGCTGTGCAGGGAGCTGCCCCTAGCAAAACGGCCCCAGCGATATATTCATCTTGTAAGGTAGTTGAAATAAAACCGCTGAATATCACCTTCATGAATAGATATATCAATCCGTACATAACGAACGGTTTTATCAACCAATTAGATGTCCAGGTGACAAAAAGCCCTCTAGGTTTCTCTTTGACTCCTAAGATACTTTTGAAATCTATCTCAGCCATCGCAGGATAGATCATGAACCAGATCAGGATCGCTATCGGGATGTTCACGTTCGCATATTCGAACTCGCCCAGAGTATTGGGAACAAAAGAGATATACCTACCTATAGCCACTCCGATAATGATACACGCAGCTACCCATACCGTCAGATACTTTTCGAAAAAACTTAATCCTTGTTCTTCTGCTATATCTAACACCTCTCTTCCAATTTGTCTCCTAAATCTTTTCCTTTCTCTAATATCTCGATTATTTCGGATTCTGAGACCTTATAATAGAAACGTTTTCCTTCTCTCCTTTTTTCGATGAGACCGCAGTCCAACATATCCTTTAAATGGTGACTGGTGAGCGATTGTTCGATATCTAAACATTCTGCAATCTCGTTTACGCATTTTTCCTCTTCCCCTATGCAATAGAGTATCTTTCTGCGGTTAGCGTTGTTTAGACACTTATATAAATCTCCTTTCATATGAAAGACTAATCATATGTTATTAAAAAACCTTTTGGTTCTTTTTTTCGTAAAGTATATTAGTTTTAAAATCACTTTTCCATCTAGATGCCATCGGAGATGGAGATCCCAGATG
The DNA here is from genome assembly GCA_018334835.1 of Thermoplasmatota archaeon. Classification (GTDB taxonomy): domain Archaea; phylum Thermoplasmatota; class Thermoplasmata; order Halarchaeoplasmatales; family Halarchaeoplasmataceae; genus Natronoplasma. The sequence goes on from JAGXLF010000056.1 coordinate 2,771, forward strand.
AAGTAGAACAAGACCTACAAGAAAGAGGTGGGATAGGGGAACTTCTGAAGAAGATAAGAGATGAGAAGATCGAGGAACAGAGCCAGATATATAAAGCTCTCTCCAACAAGCTTCGATTGAAGATACTAACTCTTCTAGATGAACAGGAGCTCTGTGTCTGCCTCTTAAAAGAGATGCTCGAGATCAAGGACTCAAAATTATCCTATCATCTTTCTGTGCTGAAAGATGAAGGTCTGATCGAAGGAGAAAGAGAGGCGAATTTCGTTATCTATCGGATAAAAGAAAAAGGAAAAAAATATGCTCCGTAGAATGGTTTTTAGTTCAGTGTCCGATTTTTTGGATTTTATCAATTTTTGAGTTGTTCTTTTATCTGTTCAGGGTTCAGGATTTTTCCTTTCGCCTTGACTTCCCCGTCAATAGCTAGTGCCGGAGTGGTCATGACTCCCCGTTCGCTTATCTCGCTTATGTCTTCGACCTTCACTATCTCCGCGTCAACGCCTAATTCTTCTACAGCTTTTCTAGCATTCTTTTCTAGCCTCTGGCATTTCGAACATCCAGTTCCCAATATCTCTATCTTCATTTTTTGTACCTCCATCAATTTTTTTGAAATTGATCGACATTATTTTTTAGATCTTCTATCATCTCGTCTAACTTCTCTTCGCTTCTAAAGTTTTTGTTCTTTTCTATATCGTATCTCTCTGTAATAACTATCTCCTCATTCACTGGTATACCAGCGCTCATTAAAGCTTTAGTTGCACATCTAACTTTACAGCCGTTCAGTGCAATATATCCGTCACTGCTCTTACCGTTCTTTATTATCCCTTCTATACCCAGGGGTAACCCGAGGGCACAGACGAAATCAGTGTTCTCTTTTTCTTCCAATGTATTCACTACCGCTTTGTTCGACAATGACCCTACGTTACAAGCCCCAGAACAGGGCAATATTCCTATTTCTTTCATGTTTTTTACCTCCTTTTATATCATATCAAACTATCATACCATATGTGAATCCCATCAAAGTTGAAAGTACTACAACTATCGCGATATAAGCGACCCAATGTTTGAATTTCATGATCCTGAACAGGACTATCATGTTGGGAAGACTTAAGGAAGGACCAGCAAGTAATAAACTCAAGGCGGGAGCATCTCCCATCACACCTGAATTGTAACCGAAAGTGGTTCCAATTATCGGCACTTCTAGAAGAGTGGGCATGTAGAGTATAGCTCCTATGATCGAACCGAAGAAAGATGATAACAAGCTGTTATCTCCCAGATAAGGTTTGAACGTTTCTGGTGGCAAAAAGTACGCTATCACACCTACTATAAACGTACCAACGATCAATATCGGAAATATCTTCTTCGTTAAATCCCATGTCTCATATCCCCATTCAGTGACTTCATGGGTTTCATAATAATAGATCATTATGACCGCGATAGCCATAGAGAACAAATAGATGATACCAATCTTGAGAGCCCAAGAGATTCCAGCGGTACCTGTAACCAATATAGCTATCAACAAAATAAAAACACTTAGCTTAACCCATTTTGACCTTTTAGGACCGTTATCGCTAAAAGAAGTATTCTTGTTATTTTTGCTGGTCTCTTCGTCGTGAGTTTTGAATAGATTGGACATCACAAAAGCTATAACGAAAGCCATGCCCACTGCAGCTACCGCTCTTGCTAAGCCGAGTTCGAATCCCAACTGATTAGCGGTGTAAACTATAGCCAAGATATTGATGGCTGGGCCTGAATACAGAAAAGCTGTTGCTGGCCCGACACCACTCCCTTTTTTATATAAACCTGCAAACATCGGTAGGATGGTACAGCTGCAAACTGCTAATACTGCACCCGAAATCGATGCTATCGGGTAAGATATAGTTTTTTTAACATCTGGACCGAGATACTTCAAGATGGCCTCTTTTTTTATGAACGCTGAAATCGCTCCGGCTATGAAGAAAGCGGGGATCAAACAAGTAAGTACATGCTCTGACAGGTAACTATAGACGTTCATCAGACCGCTCATCAGGACCGCGTAAAGTACGTCCAACATTTCCATAACACTCCATTTCAATTTTACTTGAAATAACCTAAAAGAGGGTAAGTAATAAAGGTTATGGTTTCAAAATAATTTGAAATGGGGTGGAGAGTTCAAAATTTTTTAATTCTATTTTCTCCGAAGAAACCTCGAATTTCTTCTTTTTCAATCAGGAAAACTCCCTCATATTAACCTAAAAATCTCTCCCCATACTTTCCCGCAGTCCAATCCCATGTAATTATCTGTGTTCTATCATAAACCATGCTACTTTCATAGTGATATACCTTTAGATATCGGATAAAAACACCAGGTAGCAAAAGTGTCATTCTTCAACTCTATCTTCGTACTCTCCGTAAATTTTTTCTACATTGATGAAGATTTATTTTGTAAATGAACTTCAACTATGATTCTAATTCATGTTCCACTCTCTCACCGGTCTCCATATATACGACTCTTTCTGCTATATTGCAGGCGTGATCGGCGATCCTTTCCAGATATCTTATAACTAAGACGTACTGCGTGCCTTTCGTGATGTTATTACTGTCTTCCATCATGTAGGTCAAGATTTCTCTGAACGTCTCGTCGTAATACGCGTCCACTTTCTCTTCTTTTTCGTAAATTTCATCGATCATATCTTCATCCTCTTTCATGAATGCCTTTACGGAGAGATCTACCATTTCAATTGTAAGTTCAGCCATGTTAGGGATAGAAATCAACTTCTTCATGTGAGGCTCTCCAGTCAGTCTTTTAGTGACTTTAGTGATATCTTTCGAGTACCTGCCTATCCTATCCAAATCGGTGATGATCTTTAGGCAAGTTCCGATCATCCTTAGATCGCTTGCGACCGGAGCTTGAAGGGCGATCAAATTCAATCCTTTCTCTTCGATATCTCTATCATATCGATATATCTGCCTATCTAATTCCTCTACTTTTTTGATTTTTTCCTCATCTAGTTCTACTAGACTATCGATCGCTAGAGATATAGCGTCCGTAGATATCCTACCCATCTCTTCAACTTCATTCTTTAATTCATTGAGTTTTTCAGTATAGGATTTTCTTACCTCTTCAGCGTTCATATATATCACCCCATCCTCCCGGTTATGTATTTTTCTGTCAATTCTTTCTCCGGTCTTTCAAATATCTGTTCCGTTTCACCGAATTCTATTAGCTTCCCTAGATACATATAAGCGGTATAATCGCTGATCCTCGCTGCCTGCTGCATATTGTGCGTGACGATGACCACTGTATAATCCTTTTTCAGCTCATCTATAAGGTCCTCTATTTTAGCCGTTGCGATCGGATCTAAAGCCGAGGCTGGTTCATCCATCAACAGGACTTCAGGTTTTGTAGCTAATGCTCTAGCTATGCAGAGACGCTGTTGTTGACCGCCCGATAAAGAGACGGCATTATCATCCAATCTATCTTTTACTTCGTCCCACAAGGCAGCGTCTTTTAGACATCTTTCGACCGTTGCATCCTTATCAACATCCATGCCATTTATATCGCACCCATAGAACACGTTATCTTCGATAGAGAAAGGAAACGGATTCGGTTCTTGAAAAACCATCCCCACCTTTCTCCGAATATCCACGCAGTTAGCCGCCCCGTCATAGATATTTTTACCGTCTAACCAGACTTTTCCCTCTATCCTAGCTGATTTTATTGTGTCGTTCATCCTGTTCAAGCATCTTAAAAGCGAGGACTTACCGCAGCCCGAAGGTCCTATTATGGCGGTGACCTTGTTCTCCTCTATATTCAAATCGATGGTCTTCAAGGCCTGCTCGTTCCCGTACCACATGTTTAAATTTTCGATCTGCATCCTTACATTATCTGGCATTTTCTTGGTTTCGCATGATTTATTCTCCTTCAATTTTGAAATAACTTTACTCAACATATTCAATTCCTCCTTCTGAATTTTTCCCTAACTATGATAGCACTCAGATTGATACCTAAAACTATGATCAATAACAGCAAAGCGGTAGCCCATGCTTGTGATTCAACATTTCTATAACCGAAGAATCTGTATAGAGTCAAAAGGTGATAGGGTAGAGCTTGGATTGGTTCTAACAATCCGGTTGGTGTTCCCGCACCCGAAAAATAGACCGCGGTCATCATTATAGGGGCTGTTTCACCTGCGGCTCTACCTAGACCTAATACAGTTCCGGTCAATATCCCTGGTAGAGAGGACGGGATTACTATCTCCTTGATCGTCTCCCATTTGGTCGCTCCAAGAGCTAAACTAGCATTTCGCATCTCATCCGGCACTGATTTAAGAGATTCTTCCGTGGAGCGAGTGACTATAGGCAGTGTAAGTACTGCTAGAGTGAGGGCCCCTGCTAACACAGATTTTTGACCATCAAATAATATTATCACAAAAAAGGTATACCCGAAGAGGCCGTGGACTATGGAGGGCGTTCCCTGTAAAATATTAATCGCAGTTCGGACCACTCTTAATAGAGGGCCCTCGGTGGCATATTCTACTAGATATACTGCGGTCCCGACACCAAGGGGAAGAACTATTATGGCGGTCAAGCCTATCAATGCTAAAGTTCCCAGTATAGCGGGATAGACACCTCCTTCTTCTCCCATGCTGACTATATCTCTTGTAAGAAATTCCCAACTTATGCCGCTAGCACCTCTCAAAGAGATAGTTATCACTATCAAAAATAATGCTAAGACGGTGAGTAACATCGTGACGTGCAATATATAGTAAGCCCCCACCTGTATTCCTTCTTTAGTATAATCGTAGAACGGTCTAAAACTGAGATAACCGCTTATCACTCCACTTATCACTAGGACTAGTGAATAGAAGAAATAATTAGGTATAGTTGCACTTATATCCCATTGCCGGAGATCTACTACCTCAGGCATATATATTGGTAAAACTATCATTGATGATAATACAGCTCCGAATAAAACAGCCAAAAATGCTCTTTTAGTTTCAGATTCTAATTGATGATAAATGCCGAGAAATAGATATGGAATCGCTACTAAAAGCAGGGAAGCTATAAAACTCCAAGACTGCATTTCGAAACGTGTAGCTATTGACCAGAAACCAAAGATTCCAACCGCTGCCGAAAGAAGAAATATACAAGAGGAAATAATCTTTCTCGTTTCGATGTTTTTCAGATTCATATTTTCCCCTCAAATTTTTCCGTAGTTCTTTTCTGTAGGATGTCGGATACGATGCTCATTATAGCCACGATGGTGAACAGCATCACGCCTGCGGTGAAAAGCACACTCATCAACAGTCCGTGAGCTTCGCCTATCTGTACAGCGATGAGCGCTGTTAGTGTGTTTCCACCCTCGAAGATGTCGAAGAACGGTATCGGTATCCGCATGACTGAGCCCACAATCAACATCACAGCCATAGTCTCTCCGATGGCTCTACCCATCCCCATTATCACCGCGCTGCTTATTCCTGATATTGCTGAAGGGATGGTCACTTTCCTTATCGTCTGCCATTTCGTAGCTCCAAGAGCTAGACTTGCATCTTTTACATCATCTGGTACAGCTTTCAATGCGTCATCAGACATGCTGACTATTATCGGCAAAGCCATGATCCCTAGTATTATCATAGCCGCAAGAAAGGAATGTGGGCTTTTCATACCAAACGTTCTGTACAGAAAACTACCAAGCAGTACCGCTCCCACGAATCCATAAACTATACTAGGTATACCTGCTAGAAGTTCTATAGAAGGTTTCAGGATCGCTCTCAATCGATCCGGCGCTATCTCTGAAAGATATATCGAGGCCCCCAGTCCTAAAGGTACCGCTACCACTAAAGCTCCTACTGCAACTAAAACTGAACCGTATATAGCCGCTAGCAAACCGTATTGACCCCGTCTAGTACCCCAATCTGAAGATAAAAGGTCAGTACCTAAACTCTCTATCGCCGGATATGCTTCATTGAACAAAAATATGAATATCAAAAATATGATCGAAATAGAAAAAATGGCGATCCCGAGAAATGTGTATCTCGCCATCTGGTTTTTGACATCTCTCGAGATCATCCCTTATCACCTATTCAGCCCTCTACAGGTATGAATCCTTCTTCTTCCACGATCTGTTGACCTTCCGAGCTCAATACGAAGTCTATATATTCCTGTGCCGCATCACCAGGATCACCTACAGTGTAAAAATGTAAGTCTCTCACCAACTCATAATCCCCGGATTGAACAGTTTCTATGGATGGTTCGACACCATTGAAGGCTACGGCAGGCGCTTCGCCTCCAGTATAACCCAAACCTAAGTATCCTATAGCAGCATCGGTATTCATGACTGTTCTTCTGACATCAGCGTTCTCTTGTCCCTGAGCCTCCGCTACCGTCTCATTGAGGCCCATCATATCCATGAATGAACCGTAAGTCCCACTGGTTTCCGATCTTTCTACCACGAAAATTTCTTCGTTTGGACCACCTAGTTCTTCCCAATTCGTAATCCCTCCAGAATAGATATCTACCACATCCTGCTTGCTGAGATTTTGTATTCCATTCTCATAAAGATATTCGTTCACGACGATAGCTAGACCGTCCTTCGCAACAGTATGTTCCACCACTTCTTCACCTCTAGCATCTTCGATACCTTCTCTCTCTTCTTCATACATATCCCGACTTGCCATACCTATATCAGCCGTGCCTTCCCTAAGAGCCTCTATACCGTATCCTGATCCTCCGCCACTCACTGAAACCTGGATATCATCTCTTTGAGAATTGAACTCCTCTGCAGCACTTTGGGCTATCGGTAAAACAGTCGAAGAGCCAGTTACAGTCACCTCATTGTTTTCGTTGTCTCCACCTATACATCCGGTCATCGAAACGGCAGCTACGACCAAAATAGCCAATACCGCCGTGACCAACAGATTCTTTTTCTTTTCCATGCTATCGGTTTATTGAAAAACACCTATTATATATATAATTTATCTG
>JAGXLF010000057.1 GCA_018334835.1 Thermoplasmatota archaeon
ACCTTCCCCTTCTCCACTATCTGTGAGAGAGGGAACGTTAAGAAACCTGTACCGGCGCCTAGATCCAAGACAAAATCCTTTTTCTCCAATTCTGCTAGCGATATCACCTTTTCTGGACTCAATCTGTACTTTCTTTCTTTGGAATCCAGGAAGGCTGCGTGTTTAGGATCGTATTTAGACATGATGAAAAATACCTCCGGTGACAAATAAATCTAACTCAAGAAAAGATTTATTTATATATTGGACTATAATGAAAAACATGTCGAGGGGAAAAATAGTAGCTATGGGCGGCAATATCGATCTGAGACCCGATACTCCACTTTTTAAAGAATATTTTAATATCGCTCAAAAGATCACTCCGGGGACACCGACTATAGGTGTCATACCTACCGCTAGCGGGACACCAGAGCTGAGTATGAAGGGATACACAGACCTTTTCGAGAGCTTCAGCTCTAATACATTGGTGATCAATCCCACGGACAGAGAAGAGGCTAATAAAGAAAAAATGATCGATAAAGTCGAGAGGAGCGACGCCTTCTTTTTAACCGGTGGTCATCAACTTCGGATCACTGCTCTTCTTGGAGGAACAAAACTTTTAGATAAGTTGAAGGAAAAATTTGAAAACGGTGCTCTGATCGGAGGAACCAGCGCAGGTTCTGTTTGCTTGACTTCTATCATGATCTCTGGCAATCTCCTGGAAAGACCTTTCGTTCACGGTCAAGTCGAACTTACACAGGGACTAGGATTTATTCCAGACATGGTGATAGATACACATTTCACCGAGAGAGGGAGATTTCCAAGACTGATTCATGTAGTCAGCGAAAATCCGGGCACACGTGGAATAGGTATAGGAGAGGGGACCGCTACTGTTTGGAACCTTGAAAAAGAGGAGTTTCGAGTCATCGGTAGGAATACCGTCGCGGTAGTTGATGGAGTAAATATATCTAAAAATAATGCTCCGGAATTGGAGCTTGGCGAACCCATATCGGTAAGTGGTGTAACAGTGCATGTGTTGAGCAGTGATGCACGTTTTGATTACGATGAATGCGTGATGTTCTTGCCAGAAGAAGATGAAGACTAGTCTCTATATTTGTTGTTTATCATCTTTGCTTGATCGAATATTTCCTCCAATTCATCTTCAGGTAGTACCTCTTTCTCTCTAGCTAGCTCCGCTATAGGTATCTCCCTTTCCATAGCCTCTTTAGCTAGTTTCGCCGCTTTTAGATATCCGATCTTTGGAGATAATAGAGTTGCCAGTGAAGGGGTTTTTCTCAAGTTATCTCGACAGACTTCTTCATTCACTTCTATACCTCTGATACATCTCTTCTCAAAAACGGGAAGATAGCTATTCAAGATCTTGATCGAATCTATGATATTGTAGGTGATGATTGGGACCATCACGTTCATCTCCATCTGGCCCGCTTGGTTAGCTAAACCAACAACTGAATCTCTTCCGACTATCTGGAAACATATCATATTCAAACATTCCGCCATAACCGGATTAACTTTACCGGGCATTATAGAAGAACCGGGTTGTACCTCCGGAAGTTCTATTTCGGCTATACCTGTCTTAGGTCCAGACGCTAGAAGTCGGAGATCATTCGCGATGCGGATCAATTCCGATGCTAAATCTTTTAGACGAGATGAATAGTCGGCCATCTGAGACCTGCTGTGAATAAGTTCAAATGAATTACATGCGGGTTTGAAGTCCTTATCTAAAAGTTTGGATAATTCTTTTATCACACTTTCTCTGAACCCCTCAGGAGTGTTGGCGCCTCTACCGGTTGCTGTACCACCTATAGGTAGTTCTAGAAGATTTTCCTGCGAAGTTTCAAGTCTTTCTTTCGCTCTTTCTATAGCGGAGGCGTAGGCAAGAAACTCGTCTCCTAAACTTATAGGGGTTGCATCCATCAGATGAGTTCTACCGGATTTGCCAACATCTATGAACTCTTCGCCCTTAGAGTAAAAGCTTTCAGAGATAGATTCCAGGACTCCTAACAAATTTTCGGAAACTTTTATGATAGCTAGATGAGACGCAGTCGGAAAAGTATCGTTTGTGGACTGCGACATGTTCACATGATCATTGGGATGTATCTTCTCATATTCACCTTTACTTTCCCCCATCATCTCGAGAGCTTTGTTGGCTATAACTTCATTGACGTTCATATTAAATGAGGTTCCTGCTCCCGCTTGAAAAACATCGACCACGAATTGATCCTCATAACCTCCATCTAAGATCTCATCACAAGCTTTCACTATGTATCGGCCTTTCTCTTCATCCAACTTTCCGGATTTCATGTTCGCTTTAGCGCAGGTCTTTTTTAGGATCAAATATGAGTGTATCAATTCTCTACTTTCGGTCAATCCGCTGACGGGAAAGTTCTCCAACGCCCGTTTAGTTTGTATACCGTAGTAAGCTTCCTCCGGCACCTCTTTTTCTCCTATGCTATCTTTCTCGGTTCTAGTCATCTTCTTCCTCCAGTTCCTGTCTTGCTTTTCCTATCCCGAAATTGGGAGGTACATCTTTGGGACAGACTTTCCTGCAGTTGGTATAGAAGTCACATGCCCACCAACCATCTTCGTGATCAGCGAGAGTTAATCTATCGTCGTCATCTCTAGGATCTATGTGAAAGCGGTAGAGCTTTGCTAAAGCCGCAGGTCCCAGATATTTTTCATTCTCTCCGTTAACTGGACAACCACCAAAACAGGCCGCGCAGAGAATACAGTTGGTGTAATCCTCGAGTTCACTCACCTTTTCTTGATCCATCAAATGTTCTTTTTCAGGCTTTTCATCCGGTTTCAGATATGGTTCTATCCTCTCATAATTCTCGTAAAATTTTTCCATATCAACTATCAAGTCTTTTTTTACCTCTAGATGAGGGAGCGGCTCAACGAGGATATGATCCTCAGACAGTTCCTCTCCTTCATCCAACGCTTTATAATGTTCTATCTCTCTCTTTTGCTCTTTCACCCTTTTGGTTTGAGTCCTGCACGCCAGTCTTGGAACCTTATCGATCAACATCGCACAGGAACCGCATACCGCTCCTCTACATGAATATCGGAAGGAAAGAGAGTCGTCGATATTTTCCTGTATATGGAATAGAGCATCCAACACTGTTTGACCTTCTTCTGGTGGAACCTTGTATGTGTCGTAACTCTCTTCTTCACCATCATACCTGTAAATCTTGAATTCCATCAATATTCACGCTCCTTTACCTTGAACTGTCCAAGAGTTACATCTTCGTAGCGAAGTTTAGGTCCGCCCTCGGTCTTCTCCACCTTAGTGTGATAAAGATATTCCTCATCTCTTCTTTCCGTATAATCTCTCCTGAAATGTGAACCTCTGCTCTCTTTTCTTTCTATAGAGCCCATCGCCACTACCTCAGCTATATTTACCATACTTTTCAGTTCGAGTGTTCTTATAAGCGCGGTATTGAAATTTTCGTTCTGGTTATCGATGTGGACTGAATCGTATTTTTCCTTCAATTCTTTGATCTTCGATAGACCTTTTTTCATCGACTCCTCCTCTCGATAAACGCCGAAATGTTCGAACATCACTTCTCGAAGTTCATCCATGAGTTCGCTGTAAAGTACATCTCCTTCTTCATGGAGTAGTCTGTTGATCTCTTCCTTATCTATTTCTAATGCTTTTTTAATTTCTTCTTTATCTTTTTCTTTCTTCTTCAGCGTTTCACCGATTTCTTTTCCAGCTCTTCTTCCGAAGACTACGGTTTCCAGTAAAGAGTTACCTCCTAATCTGTTCGCCCCATGCACACTGACGCAGGCGCACTCGCCAACAGCGTATAGACCATCGATTTCAGTTTTACCGTCGATATCCACATCTATGCCTCCCATAGAGTAATGCTGACCGGGTTGGACCGGTATAGGTTCTTCGACGGGGTCGACACCTGCAAAGTCCCGGGCTATCTGTCTTATCCCTGGCAGCCTTTCATCTATCTTTTCTTTTCCTAAATGTCTGAGATCCAGGTGAATATATTCGTCCTCGAAAGCCCTGCCTTCCTCAGCCTCCGTGATTATAGCCCTTGCTACTATGTCTCTAGGAGCTAGTTCCATCGCTTCTGGAGCGTAATCCTTCATGAACCTTTCTCCCTCCTTGTTTTTCAAATGACCTCCCTCGCCTCTCGCTCCTTCCGTTATAAGGATATTCGAGCCGTAAAGGGTTGTGGGATGAAACTGTATGAACTCCATATCTTCCAACGGGACTCCTGCCTCATATGCTAACAAAGCACCATCCCCAGTATTTATCAAAGCGTTTGTTGAGCGGTTGTATATCCGGCCATAACCTCCAGTTGCTAGAACTACAACATCGGAAGAGAAACCAACAAGTTTTCCATTCTCTATATCCCAGGCTATCAAACCTTGGATCTCCTGGTTTCTAGTAACTAGAGATGTAACGAAATACTCGTTGTAGAAGTCAAGACTTTCCGCCACGGTCTGTTCGAAAAGAGTGTTCAAAAGGTTATGTCCCGTTCTATCAGCGGCATAGCAAGTCCTTGGAACACCTGCCCCACCGAAAGGACGTTGAGCTATCTTTCCGTCTTCAAGTCTTGAGAAGACGGTGCCCATGTGTTCCAATTCGAGAACCACATCAGGGGCTTCTTTACACATCACTTCGACCGCGTTCTGATCTGCCAGATAATCTGAACCCTTAACAGTATCGAATGCATGATCTTCCCAACTATCGTTCTCTGCTTCAAGAACATTGCCAAGAGAAGCGTTTATACCTCCCTGAGCAGCTACGCTATGAGATCGCAGCGGATGAACTTTTGAAAGGACTGCCACATCCGCTCCTTTTTTACCCGCTGCTAGTGCTGCTCTCAATCCGGATAAGCCGCCTCCTACTACTATCACTTCGTGCTCGTATATCTCCTCTTCCTCCATCTGATTTCACCCTTTTATTTTATCAAAAATGGTGATGAAGGATATTAAAGATTAGGGTGTTATATTGAACAAAAATAATTTATGTAAGTTTGTAGAATTTATTTCTAATGTAAGAGGAGAAATATGAAGAAAACCCTTGTCCTGACCGTTATGATATTGCTGCTCGCTTCATTGATTTCAGGCTTTCTCCTTACATCTATAGGGAAGGAAGTATTAGAAGAAGATGATGATTATAAAGTAGATATTCAGACCGCAATAACAGATAATACTTATCCACTAGGTAAAAGTATTGATCCGAGCAGAGGAGGTACTACAGATCCAGAACCTGGGACTCACAATTACTCTGAAGACGGGGAGATCACTGTTACGGCCATTCCAGAAGAAGGCTGGAGGTTCACACATTGGAGCGGAGATGTTCCTGAAGAAAAACGTGGAGAGCGAGAGATTACGATTTCGATGGATGAGGATAAAAATTTGACAGCTAACTTTAGTATTCTAGATGAAGATGAATACATCGGTACGGAAAAAGACAGTTACGAACCTGGAGAAAAAATCATCATAGAGATAAAAAACAATGGAAAAGCTGGTAGTTATCCTATCATCGTAGATTTTGGTATACATATCATCGCTGTAGAAAATGAGAAGGTGGTATATAATCCTGATATAGAGGTTAATCTCCCTGCTCTTCCACCTTCTGGAAGGACCGAGTTACTGATCTGGAATCAGACCGACTCTGACGGAGACCAGGTGCCCGAGGGAGACTACATTATCAAAGCAGAATCTGATGCTTTCAATCATACCGCCGAATTCAGTATATCAAGTGAAGAAGGCGAAGGAACACCAGGATTTACAATGTTGCCGTTAACATTGGCTGTGATCATATCTGGGCTGACATATCACAAAAAAGCAGTTAGATATGACAAGAGGTAGAGTATTTTCCTCATGATTTTTCATCAAGATTTAAATATGCTCATCGCGGTACATTGACAAGAGGTGCTGATATTGGTAGAAAAAGGATGTGAAGACTGCGATTATTTTGTTAAACACGATTCTTACGATTTTATCGGCCTGTGTCTTACCGAGGACAAATTGATAACTAAGAAGGAGGTATGTCCTGGTCAAAAAGATATAGATAGAGAGAAGTTGAAAGAGATACTGCGGGAAAAAGGGTGGATCTATTGTTTAACTTGCAACGAACCGATATTTTCATTAGAAGAACTGGAAAAGCATAAGAAAGGTAGACTTGTGGAGAAGAGATTCTCCGACGATGTAGCTGCAGAAGATAGTCCCGCCGCAGATTAAGTGATAACATGACTGAGAAACTCAACATGATTCTAGGTGGAGCTCAGGGCTCCGGACTTGAGACGACTATACAGATTTTGAGTACGGCATTTGCATCTTCAGGGAATGGTTTTTTAGCAGATAGGGAGTACTTTTCTAATATAAAGGGCAGGCACAGCTACGCGCATGCAAAAATTTCCGCCGAGGATATACCGCGATCTATAGATTCGAAGATTGGTCTCCTCGGATGCATGGATGCAGAAACCCTTTTCACTCACTTTGAAGACTTGGTAGATGGAGGTTATCTGATATATGACACTTCCACTGAAGATAAAACACAGGATTCCATAAAGAGTATAGAGGATCCTCTGAGAGAAAGACTCGAAGAGAGATTTAACGAGATTGGGATTGATGGAACTATTTCATCTTTGGTTGAATACCTTAAAGAAGAAAAGAACGTGGAAGTGATCGAACTCGATTATCCATCGATCCTTGAAGATATCCAAAAAGAATTCGATATTTCGTCCTCACAGGCCTCTCGATATGTGAGTTCGATATTGATAGGTGCAGTTACCGGTTTGATGGGTCTAGAAAAAGAACAAGTAGATAAAGGTATTGAAAGAAAATTTGAAGGAAAAGAGAAGATAGCAAAACAGAATATCTTCTTGGTAGAAAAAGTCAATGAGATGGTCAGGGAAGAACACGGTTCTCCTTTAAAGTTAGAAGGAGCAAAATTAGATGAAGACGAGCTGCTCATGGTGAATGGCAACGAGATCATCGGTATGGGAAAGATCACAGGTGGGATGAGATTCCAGAGTTATTATCCTATAACTCCTGCTGCGGATGAAAGTTTCTTCATAGAACAGCATGCAAGTTTTGAAGATGAAGGCAGCGTCCTTGTCTTCCAAACTGAAGATGAATTAGCCGCTATAACCTCTTGTATTGGAGCCGCTTTGACAGGAACTAGAAGCGCTACCGCTACGAGTGGACCCGGCTTTGCTTTGATGGTTGAAGGTCTAGGTTGGGCTGGAATAAACGAGGTTCCTATCGTTATCACGTACTATCAGAGAGGAGGACCGAGTACGGGCCAACCTACTAGAGGAAGTCAAGATGACCTCATGAACGTGCTTTACTCCTCTCACGGTAACTTTCCTAGAATAGTCCTTGTCTCAGGAGATCACGAAGAAGCTTTTGATGATGCGGTAAAAGCTTTCAATCTAGCCGAGAAGTATCAAACACCTGTGATCCACCTCATGGACAAGTTCTTGGCCAATATCGTAAAGACGATCCCCGTTCCAGAGATAGAGGGAAAGAAGATAGATAGAGGAAAACTGTTTGATAGGAAAGATTACAAAAGATTCGCGGACGGCCCTATCTCTGAAAGGGGTTTTTTGGGATCAGAGGTCATGTGGTATACTGGCAGTGAACATGACGCTGAGGGAAACGTGAGTGAAGATCCAGAGAACAGAATAAGGATGCATGAAAAAAGAATGAAAAAGCTGAAGATAGCAGGTGAGGAGATGGATGATAGAGCTATCTATTTTGGACCAGAGGAAGCGGAGAACCTCATCGTGGGATGGGGATCAGTCAAAGGAGCGATATTAGATGCTATAGACGAGATGAAAGAAGATTTCGGATACTTACACTTCAGGTGTTTTTCTCCCTTCCCTGCAAAAAAAGTCTCTTCTATTCTCGAGAAGAGTGAAGTGGTGATCGCGGTCGAGCATAGTTACTCGCCCCGTGTGTCCGAAGTTGTTAGTCTGAAAACAGGATACCAGATCGAAAAAGAAGTAGTAAAGTTCACTGGACGTCCCATCTACAGAGATGAGTTGATAGATTCACTCGTAAATATAATCGAAGGTTCTGATCGGGAGGTGTTGAAACATGGCCCGTGATTATGGAACAGAAAATTGGATAGATTGGTGTCCCGGATGCGGTAATTTTGGTATAGTTTCGAGCGTGTATAGAGCTTTTTCTGAACTTGAAGTCGAGCCAGAGAACACCGTAGTGGTTTCAGGTATAGGCTGTTCTGGAAAGATGCCTCATTTCATCGATGTTAATGGCGTACACACTCTCCACGGACGTGCGATACCATTCGCTACAGGTATAAAGATGGCTGATCCCAAATTAAAAGTCGTAGTGAATGGGGGAGACGGCGACCTCTTAGGTATAGGTGCCGGTCATTTCGTTGCTCTAGGCAGAAGAAACTTAGACGTGCTGGTGATGATGCACGATAATAGAGTGTATGGTCTAACAAAAGGTCAAGCTTCTCCGACGCTCCCCCGAGATACAAAAACCAAAGCTTTGAATACACCCAGTATTCAAGATGCTGTCGAACCATTGGCTCTAGCTCTTACTTCGGGTTACACTCACGTCGCAAGAAGCTTTGCCATGGATTCTGATCACTTGAAAGAGTCGATAAAAGACGGTATGGAGCACGAGGGAGCTGCTTTTCTGAATATACTCCAGCCCTGTGTCACTTACAACGATATCCACACTTCAGAATACTTCAACGAGAGGATAGACAAATTGGAAGATTGGGATCCAGAAGATATAGATCCTACAGAGGCTATGGACCGATCTAGGATTGACGAAGAGATACCCATAGGTCTATTTTACAGAGATACTGAAACACCCACGTTCGAGGAAAGGATAGCAGAACAACTACCGAGTTATCAAGAAAAGGCGCCTGCGGAACAGGATATTGAAAAGAATGGGAAAACAATACTAGATCAAGAAACGTTCAGATCAAAATTTAAAGGTAATCTGATAAGAAAAGAAAAGTAAAAATCGGTTTTAGTCACTTTTTAGAGGTTTCCTTCACAGGAACCTGGAGTTCGCTCTTTATCTGGAACACTCCTCCTTTCTTTTCAGGTGTCTTCTTGAATTTTTCCATCCGCTGCCCGAAGGGTTTGTAACCCTTTTTCTCTATATAATCGTATATCTCTTCGTAAGCCTCCGCATAATCGGCTGGAGTTCCCTTAAATTTCTTAACTGCCACCTTGGTAGGAGGCAAAAACTTCAACTTGTATCCTTCACCACCCTTTCTTCTCTCTTTTATTGGTATCCCTATATCTGCCCTGAAGTTTTTGTCAGAAGCTTTGTCAAAATCGTACTGATAAAACGCGGCGGGCTTACCGTAGGGCTTTGCCTTCTTTTTCTTAGCCCATTTATTAAGATCTTTGATGTATTTTTTGAACGGTAATTCTTCGATAGGACCTTCATATTCTTTGCTTATATAATCAAATGAACCTCTTCTTTTTATTTTGACCATTTTCACACCACCCTACTATATGTGTCTCGATATATATTAAGGTTCCGTCCTGTTATTTATCTTAAATAACTGTCTAAGACCTCTTCGTTCACAGAGAGGATACAGACAGTAAACTCACTTTCACTGACCCCCCGAACGGATATTTAAATACTACAAGAGTACTGGACATACAAGGAGATGAAGGCCGAAAAGACAGTCAAGTCGGCCGTTGTCGAATTGA
>JAGXLF010000058.1 GCA_018334835.1 Thermoplasmatota archaeon
TAACGGATCGTCTAGTCTTACCAATTCCTCGTTTTCATCTATTTCTTTCTCTCCAAAAGACTCGTACTTTTCGTACAGTTCTTCGATCGGAAGTTTAGTCCCGTCAGCAAGCAAGACCGGTGTCTCTCCTGTAACACATTTACCGGTACCAAAGCCCCCTGGAATAGCCGCTGTTCCCCCTTTAGCTAGAGGGAAGAAAGTATCCAACACCCTCTGACCCGTGACCAACAGCTCTCCCGGCTGTTTCTTATCTTTGATCGGCCTTCCGACTCTGACGGGCCAACGCTGTTTCATACTTATCTCTTCTTCACCATCTTCGTTCTCTAGAACCGCGATAGTTTCATTTATCGTGTATTTTCCTTCCGAAACTATCTCTTTTACCTTCCCGCTTTTATCAGGAGGGACCATGACCCTGTGTTCGACCGTCTTGGTCTCCTCTACGATACCGAGGATATCTCCATGTTCGACTTCTTCACCTTCTTCAATTTTCGGTTCAAATTCCCATTCCTTCTCTTCATCTAGAGGAGATACTTCGATACCTCTCTTTATGAAATCGCCGGTCTCTTCAACTATTCCTTCTAGAGGCCTTTGTATACCGTCATAAATTTGCTCGATGAGACCTGGTCCCAACTCTAGCGAAAGAGGTTCGCCAGTCCTTTTCACCGGTTCTCCCGGTTTCACACCTCCAGTCTCTTCATAAACCTGTATCGTAGCAACATCTTCGTCAAGTTCGATTACTTCTCCGATCAGACCTTCTTCGCCAACCTCAACGACCTCGTACATCTCGACTCCTCTAAGACCTTCGGCTTCTACGACTGGACCAGCAACATGAATTATACGTCCAACTCCTTCATCTTCATCAGGCTCTTTGATCTTGCTTATACTTTCCTCGGCTTCGTTTACCATATTTTCTTTCCTCCTGAACGGATTTCAAAATAATAATCTTTATGAAATTTATACATCATTCTTTTCCCTCCTGTGAAGTGATATCTATACCTACAGCTCTTTTTATCTTGCCTTTAAGAGGATCTTCTTTATCTTCTATAGGACCCTTTTTATCGGGTATTTCCACAATGATAGGATAAATCGTTCCTTTTCTTTCCCTCTCTTTTTTCTGAATATGTTCCCTTATATCTTCGGCTATACTTTCTGATAATAATATCACGCCTACATCTGGCGCCTCTAACAGCTTATTTATCCTTTTTTTGCTTTCATATTCGTCAGTTGGAGTAAAAGTTTCGTCTATGCCAACAAGGGAAAAACCTAATGTCATATCCTTTTTCCCAACCACTACTACATTCTTTTTCATATATTATCCTCCAAAATCATCAACTCTTTGACCCTCATTGGATCTATATCTTCTTTTATACCACGAATCAGAGCTCTAATGTTCCTGAGTTCTAACTCCTTTCCCACAATATATTTCAAAGTAGGTCCTACAGTAAGGATATGTTGATTGTTGAGTTCTGTAACCATTTTGAGTAATTTTTTATCTAGGTAATGTTCAAAATCAAACTTCTCATCTGACTGCATCTTATTCCTGATATCTTCATATGATGTCCCTTCTAATTGTACTAGAGCTTCGTCGATGCTGGTAGATTCAGCCATCTCTTCTAGCTTCCATTCTGGTAATTCTCTCCCTTTAGGTAAAATGCAATCCTTCAGCCTTTCGCTTTGAATTTCTTCTCTGATCCCTCTCAATATTATTTTGATATTTAGAAGATCGACATATCTTCCGAAAAAATACCTGACAGGAGCTCTTTGCTCAGACTCTACTTTGAATATACCCTCCTTCAACTTATTGAAGGCGTATTTGTCTAAGGTAACATCAAGTTCGAAGGGCTTTTCTTCCCATTCCTTCTTTTCTAGAACCTCTTCGAGTTTCGTGTCTCTTAATATCGAGATAGCTTCTTGCAGATTTCTAGCGGAGCTGAGGTCATCTATCACTTTTTCATTTATCTCTCGAACGGGATAAAGTCGCTCCTCGACTTCTTCCAACCTATCTTCTTTTATCGCTTTGATGGCGCGTTTTGCCATTTTCACATCATATCTCGAAAGCCAGGCTTTAGTGAATCGTTTTGTCTCGTCTGGTGAAGTCCGGTTAGCTTTTTTCATCAGCTCAATATTTTTCTTCTCAAGTTCTTTTTCGACTTTATCGATATCTTCTCTCGCTTCTTTGGAAATTTCATATCCATCCTCCTCTAGTTCTGAATAGACTTCATTCAAATTACCTCCTTCCACCAGATTAGATATTTTTTTTTCTTTCAAATAAGGATTTCCACTTGATCGGAAGACCGCATTGGGGTAAGTAAAATTGGCTATGCTTATAACCACTCGGTAATAACTCATGAATAAGATTATTACCAGAAGTAGAGCTAAACCGATGATCAAGAAAACGAAGTTAGTCATCCCTATATTGTCGATGAACTCCTCTAACACTTAATCTTCCTCCGGAAATAATATATCAGATATCTCTTTTCTGAGCTGTTTTTTCTTCCGCTCTAGATTTGCTTCAAAGGTGAGGTCTATACTAGCTCCTTTATCTGAAACTGCTTTTACACCACCAATAGAGTTTAAATCACCGATAACTTTCAGCGAGGGATCTATCTTTCTAGAGATATCTTTGACACGATCTTCAGATTCCTTAGGACAGTGGATCTCTACTTCTCCCTCCAGTAGCTCTCTAGATTTTTCTATCGACTTCTCAAGATACTTTTCATAATCCGCAGGATCCATCTCTCTCAACTTCCTTCTGCTGTTATTGAAGACTCTCTCGATCATCTCTTCCCGAACATTCAACATTTTCTTTCTTGACTCTAATTCGGCCTGAGATATGATTCTGTTCTTCAACGTTTTTATCTCTCTTTCTTTTTCCTTCTCTATTTCGTTCAATCTTCTTTCTTTTTCCCGTTCTATTTCTTCTCTGATCTCTTCGGCTTTTTCTTTCTCTTTTTCCATTATGGTGTCAATCTTGTTCTGAACGTCTGCTTTTATCTTCTCTACGATCTTTTCTACTGAAATCTCTCTCACCCCATGAATCCAAGCGAGACTATGATGAGTATCGCCACTAGTAAGCCAAAAATTGCGAAGGTTTCTGACATCACGCTGAATATCATGCCTTTTCCAAATGTCTCTTCCCTGTTAGCTACGGCGGCAATAGCAGAACCTGAGGTGATACCTTGGCCTATACCTGAGATGCCTGCGATACCGATCGCTAAACCAGCTCCTACCGCGGCGATCCCCATTCCCATCGTCATCGTTGGCTCATCTCCCATCATACCGCTGAATACGATCAGGAGAATGCCTATCAGAAGGCCATAAATTGCCTGGGTTTCAGGAAGAACTGAAAAGACCATACCTCTA
This sequence comes from Thermoplasmatota archaeon, assembly GCA_018334835.1. GTDB lineage: Archaea > Thermoplasmatota > Thermoplasmata > Halarchaeoplasmatales > Halarchaeoplasmataceae > Natronoplasma. The sequence continues at coordinate 3,364 of JAGXLF010000058.1, forward strand.
CCGAACATGGTCTCATCTTCCGCGACTGTAGCGACACCACTGGCAGAAGCAATACCCTGTCCAATACCAGAAAGTCCAGCAATACCTACAGAGAGTCCAGCTCCGATGCCGACAAGAGCAACAGGAACATCTATTCCAGCCATGGCATCGCCTCCTCCTAACAAACCGCTGAATATCATAAGCAAGATCGATAAGAGTAATCCATAGATAGCCTGAGTTTCAGGAAGCACTGAAAAAACCATGCCTCTACCGAACATTTCGCTGTCCTCTGCCACGGTAGCTATCCCACTGGCTGAAGAGATGCCCTGACCTATAGCAGATAATCCAGCAAGACCGACCGCCAATCCTATCCCTACAGCCATGATACCGACAGGTATCGAAATAGCACCGGACCCTCCGATCACACCGGTGAAAAGTAAAATCAAGATGGCCACGAGAAGACCATAGATAGCCTGAGTCTGTGGTAGCGCCTGAAATACCAGTGATAAGCCGAACTTGTCTGGTTTTTCAGCGATAGTACCTGCACCGGCCGCACCGGCTATACCGACACCTATCCCGGCGCCCATGCCGGCAATACCTACTGCGAGTCCGGCTCCTACGGTGGCCAAGAACATACCTCTCTGATCTTCTTCTACTATAATTGTAAGATCGTCTGTGAGATTGTCTTCATCTTCTATATCGACTAACACATTAAATTCATATTCGCCATATTCTCTAAAAGCGACTTCTATTTGATAATATCCGTCGTCCTCGTGTTCGGCTAGAACATTCTTAGTGAACCCCTCTTCTTCAGGGAAAGTCCAATTGATATTCGTTATGTTGTTATCAACTTGACTTAGGTCAACACTGAGCACAGCTCTCACTGATTTATCTGGTTCTAAACTGAGCGTCGTTTCCTTACCTAGGTCTTGGCCATTCACAAGGATTTCAGTAGCATCTTCATTCTGTCCTTCCACTAATCCTATCGAGGAAGTAAATCCTAGACTAAACACCAGTGCTACGATTAGTAAAGCTATCAATAATCTTTTTCCAAACTTCGATTTCATCTTCATTTTGTCATCTCCTCCTTAGTTTTTAATTTTGTGTGTTTCCTTTCAAATTTAAAAGGTTCGAATTCCTTTCCTCCGCCTTCGAAGAAATATCCGAAGAACTCAACATATTGAAGCCTGAGCGAATGTACAAAAGAACCCAGACCTTGAAGTGCGAGGTTTATCATATGGCCAGCAAAGAATACTAAAAGAGCTAATACGAAGAATGGGTATGAAGGGTCTGCAAAACCCATCGCACCAAGTATTATCAAAGCTCCACCGACCCCTGTCATCTTATTACTTTTTTTCTTGATATGGCCATATAAAGCAACAATTGTGCCTATCGCCAATAGGGGCCAGACTATCAACATCCCGACATCTGCTCCAGCGACCAGATCAGTGATCACATTCACGGTAAGCCCGATTCCCGCGGTCGCCAATCCCAGGGCCAATATTCTTGAAAAAGACAAAAAGTCGCCTAAAAAGCCGGTCAACTCGAAGAAAGACAGTCCTTTAGCTCTAAGAGCTAAAAGGATTAGGCCGACAGCCCCCAATGCATAGGCTGCGTAGTTTACAGTAGATGTAAAGGTAAAATCTTCAACCATCATAGGAGCTATCAGTATAAATGCGGCGGGCTGCAACAACCACCATGATGTATTTTCAAGTATGATTCTTTTGTAATTCTTTCGTTTTATATGTTGGATCAATTGCAATACGAGCCCAATATTGATGTAGGTTATTCCAATAACCAAAGAGATGATTAGCAGTATGAGGGGTCCATCTCCTTCTAATGTTTCCAGTAAAGCAGGGGTCTCGATACCGAATCTACCTATAAGGTTATGATAGTCATCTCTACCTGGTCCCATATAACCCCCTTGGATAAGACCAAAAAATATGGTGGAGAGCCCCGTCGCAAATAGGATCCAGCCGAAGTTCTTTATCCCCTCTTCTACCTTTCCAGGCCCTTTTATCATGACGATAGCTCCAACAGCTAGTATGAGACCATAAATAAAATCTCCAAGCATCAAACCGAAGAAAAGAACGAATGCAGGACCCACAATAATAGTTGGATCGACCTCGTCATATCTCGGAGGTGCGAACATCTTCGTTAAAAGCTCAAACGGCTTGATAGGTTTTGGATTTTCTAGAGAGATGGGGACTTCATCTGGATCTACAGGTTCTTCATCGACGATTTCGGCGTGACCCTTAGCGCAATCTGAGATAACATCTTCTACCTTTTCAACATCGTCTTCTTCAGCCCAGGCTTTTATCACGCTAGTCGTATCCGTACTGCCGAAATTCTGGACAATCTCTTTTTTATCCCTATATATATTCAACTCTTCTCTTAACACCTGGTATTTTTTCTCCCAATCCTCTTTGTATTCTCTCAGATCATCGACAAGCGAGTCGCGTCGTTCCCTCAACTTTTTAAGACCCCTTTTTACCCTTGCGAGAGCCTCTTTTGGATCCCCTTTAAGCTCCTCTAACTTGAGTGGCCTAAAATCTCCTTCTCTGAGAGCCCTCTCGTATTCCTCCTTCTCCCCTAAATAAGCCCCAGTCAATACGAGATATTCCTCCTCTGTCTTTCCGGTCTTAGAGAAAAAAGCACTTTCTAATTCCTCTAAGGCACTTTTCAACTTAGTAGGGTTTTTCGTTTTTCCTAGTCGTAGAACGGAAAAAGTTGATTCACCGAGCGAACTCAATTCTATATCGATATCTATGATGATCTTGAGGGCTTTTTCTTTTTCTTTAAGATCTTTTATCTTATCTTTTATCTCTGTGAGTTCGGAATTCAATTCCTTGATCTCTTTACCATTTTCTTCTAGGAGATTATCTACTTCATCGAATAGATCATCTAATGGTTTCTTTTCCCTTTCAATCTTTTCGGGTTCAGGTGGATTCAAAAATTCTTTTATGCTTGTTTCTCCTTCTTCTTCTATCCTTTCAAATATATCTATAATCGAGGACAATCTCATCTCATAATCCGTGAAATCTGTGATGATTTCAGGTATATTTTTTTCCTCTATGAGCTCTTTTACATCCTCGTCTCTATCTACTGAATCTATTTCGACAACACCCCCGTCTTGAAGAGAATCCACGACCTTCTGGGTATAATCTTTATGGACAAGGATCGTGAGGTCTTTCATCCTCTTTGGAAACAGCAAATGTTCATACCTCCATTACCTCTCTCAGGACGTGATCTACGGCCTCAGATATATTTTCTTTAGTCGAACTTCTTATTTTCTCTGCTTCTTTTTCTCCTCTCTCCCTTATTTTTTCCGACTTGTTTTCGGCTTCTTTCTTAACTTCTTTCTTTTTTTCTTTCAACTCTTTCCTCAGCGAAAACAGAGCATCTTCTTTCTCCTGATGTGCTTTTTCTTTAGCCTCTTGTACCATCTTTTCGCCTTTCTTTTTGGCCTTTTCCACTTTTTTAAGGCCTTGTTTTTCAGCCTTCTTTATCTTCTTGATTTCTTTAACAGACACTTTATGACCCCGGAGGATTTTTTAGGTGCTTTTATGTCGGATAGATTTGTAGATGAAAATTGGATATAAGTATTTTGGTATATTTGATCTCTGCGTTTTCTTTTCCATCCTTTGATAGACCTCACCCTAGACTGATCGCAACGTCTAAAGCTTTAGCCTCTTCATCTAAAGCCGCTACCGGATTCAAGTCTATATCGTTTATCTTATCGACATTGTAAATGAGATCTCCAACCCGGGAGATCATCTCCGCCAATGCGTTCAAATCTTTACATCCTTGGCCCCGTGCCCCGGTCAACAGTGGAAAAGAATCAATATCGGCCATCATCCAGTGTGCTTCGTCAATAGATATCGGAGCTACCCTAAACTCTACGTCTTCAAATATCTCCACGTATATACCGCCGAGACCGAACATTACAACTGGACCGAAAGTAGGATCTATCATCCCCCCTATTACGACTTCTGTACCGCCTTCGATCATCTCCGCTACAGAAACACCTCTTATTTTTGCATCAGGTTTTCTATCTTTAACTCTTGAGTGTATTGCCTGGTAGGCTTCTTCGACTTCTTCCTTGCTCTCGAGATTTACAGCTACACCACCAACATCCATTTTGTGGACTATGTCTTCCGAGACGACTTTGAGTACGACGGGATAACCTATCTTCTCTGCCGCGTTCAAACATCCCTCTAGACTTCTAACTATTTTTCCTTCAGCCATAGGTATCCCGGCGATTTGGAGAACTTTACGCATTTCACTTTCGATCAACTGATGTCTTCCATCATCTTCCGCTTCTTCAATTATCTCTTTGATCCCGTTAAAATCGATCTCCCAATCTTTTTTGATTTTCTCTTCTATGCACTCCGGTTCAGTTATGATATTATCACCTTATTTAAACCGCATCTTAAGGATTATTTCTCCGAATTCCCTTCTTTTTTCTATATCATAACCCATCTTTTCGAAGACTCTCAACATCTTCTTATTGTCCGCGAGTACTTCGGCTGTAAACCCGTAAAGACCCTGATCCTGAGCTATCATGGTCAGATATTCAAGGAGTCTAGTTCCTATTCCCTGACCTTGGTATTCGTCCCTTATCATGAAGGAGACTTCAGCAACATATTGTCCTTCTTTGATCCTATAATCTCCGACACCAACCATCCTATGTGGTCCTTCGATCTCGGGATCTATGACGACGATTGCCATCTCCTTATTGTAATTCAACTGTACGAACTCCTGTCTTCTCTCGTGAGGCATGTCTTTTCGAGCACTCATAAACCGTTTGTAACGACTTTCATCGGAGAGCGAGTAGAATAAGTCCTTTAGGAGTTCATCGTCAGTAGGTTTCATAGGCCGGAAAAGAAATTCTTTACCCTCGATCTCAACGTAATCTTCGTATTCATCTGGGTATCTCCCTCCTTCACCAACTACAAGCATCTGATCTTTATAAACAAGGTTATGTTCCTTCGCTTTTTTGAGAAGTTCCTCTCTAAACTTTGGATGAGCTATATTTATGAGTTCCATGGCTCGATTTCGAATATTTTTCCCTTTCAAATAAGCAGTACCGTATTCAGTCACTACATACTCTACATCTCCTCTTGTAGTAACTACCCCCGCACCTTCATCTAGAGATGGAACGATCCTAGAAACCTCTCCATCTTGGGCAGTGGATGAAAGAGCGATGATCGATTTTCCATCTTCTGCATATCCAGCTCCTCTCATGAAATCAGCGTGACCACCAATACCGCTGTAGAAGCTGTAACCTAATGAATCAGCACAGACCTGGCCTGTGAGATCTATCTGAAGGGCGGTATTTATTGCGGTCATCTTGTAATTTTTTGCTATATTAAAAGGATCGTTCGTATAATCGGAGGGATGGAGTTCTATAGAAGGATTATCATCTACGAAATCATAGAGATCCTTTGTTCCCATCAAGAAGGAGGCTATACTTTTTCCTGGATGGATACTTTTTTCTTTGTTGGTTATTGTCCCATCCTTGATCAACTCCGCCAGATCCTCTGATAACATCTCAGTGTGTATACCGAGATTTTCTTCTTCTTCGAGATGAGATAAAATAGCATTAGGTATCTCACCGTAACCGACTTGTAAGGTGGCTCCATTTTCTATCAAAGGGCTGACATTATCAGCTATCTTCTCTGCTTTCTCACTGGGAAATATAGGATCGAACTCTAAGAGTTCTTCTTCATGATGTACCAGATAATCCACATCGTCTACATGTATGAAAGAGTCACCGTGCACTCTAGGCATCTTAGGATTTACTTGACCGATGACAATTTTTGAGGTTTTAACGGCTGACTTTATTATATCTACAGCGATACCAAGACTCATCCATCCGTGTTCATCGGGAGGAGATAATTGAACTAAAGCCGCGTCTATAGGAACCCTCTTACTTCTGAAATGTTTTGGAATATCTTTCATAAATATAGGAGTATAATCGGCTCTCCCCTCGGCTACAGCGTCCCTCGTGTTGTCGTCTACGAAAAAAGCGTTGTGCCTGAAACTGTCTTCAAATTTATCCTCAGTGTAAGGAGCTACTCCTAAAGTTTGGATATGAAATATCTCTGTATCGTAGAACTGATTCGCTAGGTCGGTCAATTTTTTAACGAGGTACTGAGGTTCGGCTGCACCCGACCCTACAAAGACCCTTTCCCCTCTACCGATCTTTTTGAGAGCTTTTT
>JAGXLF010000011.1 GCA_018334835.1 Thermoplasmatota archaeon
TACCTGATTTACCTGATTTACCTGATCTACCAGACAGACCAGACGGGAGAGAGATACCAGGATTCTCTTTTTTCCTACTAATACTTGGAACAGTCTTTGCTGTAGCTATTTACCATACGAAAAAACTGTAAACATAATATGAGAAAAGCGCCGAGAAGGGGATTCGAACCCCTGAGGTGCGAGGCACCACGAGATGTCTAGTCCTTTTTAAGGATCTCCAATCTCGCGCCGTACCAGGCTAGGCTATCTCGGCTTCAAGAAACTTTCATTTCAATTGAATCATGTAACGATACCTGATATATAATTTATTTCCATCTTTTAGGGTAATCACCAGATGGTGAGAAGACTCTTTCGGATCTGAAGACCAACCCCTCATCCATATCAACTATCTCTTCTGCATCGTAAAGTGCACTTCCAACGGCTATCCCTTCTCCTTTAGGAGATATTAGAGCGACCTTATCACTTCTTGAAAAATCTTCCATCTCCAAAATACCTGGAGCGGCTAGATCTGCCCCGTTCAACACAGTCCCAGAAGCAGTATCTTTGATCCTCACCTTCGGGAATATATCCAACGCTCTTTCATACGGCATCAATATCTTTTTCAATCTTCTGCATTCTCCATCCCTACAAAACTCATAAGCATCTCTAAGATCCTGAAGGATGACCATATCATCTTCGGTAAACCCACCAGCTTCCACTCTCCTTAATTCCATCATATGCCCTCCTGTTCCAAGTGTTTTACCCAGGTCTTTACATAGTGTTCTAATGTAAGTGCCTGATTCGCATCGGATCCTCAAAAGGATATCTCTATCTTTAGAATCCAACTTCTGTATCTTGAAGATCTTTCTTTTTCTTCTTTGTCTTTTTACCCCTGCCCGTAGAGGAGGTGTCTGATATATCTCACCTTCAAATTCATCTAATATTTTATCCAAATTATCATCATCCACCTCTCCATGAACCTTCATAGCTGCGACATATTCTTTAGGAACTGAGTGAAGGAGATCAAGCAGCCTGACAGACCTGCCTATGCCCATCGGGAGAATGCCGGTCACATTAGGATCTAAAGTACCGCTGTGACCGACTTTCTCACCAAAGATGTCTCTTACCCACGCCGAAACTTGATGACTCGTAGGACCCTGTGGTTTATCTATAACAACAAGAGATCGGGGAATCAAATCCTCAACCGATCTTGCACTGGGAAATTCTCCCCAATCCGAGACGGTATTTTCTTTATTCTTGACATGTCTCATCTCGGACCCCCTCAATTATCATTTCCACTATCTCTTCTGGACTGTTCTTTTCTGAATCTATGATATTATCATAAATCGAAATATCCGTCAGATCGATGTCATAATATTGTTGATATCTTTTTCTTTCGCTCTTTTCTCTTTTTACCACTCTTTTTTTGAGTGCATCCTTATCTTTAATCTCTTCTCGATCTGCGATCCTATTTATTCTCACATCTAACGGAGCTCTCAACCATATCTTGTACGCCTCTTTTTCAGAGTTATTCAAAAGATGCCCGGTCAATCTTCCCTCCAATATCGTTCCTTTTTTCGCTCTTTCGATCATACTTCGGTCTAATTTCTTATCAATCTCTTCGTTCTTCTCTGCTAGATCACCGAAGTCCTCTAGACTCATCTTTCTCTCTTCAGCCATCTTCCTGAAAACTTCTCCAGAAGATATCATATCCATACCTGTTTTTTGAGCCAAAAGTCTAGCAGCAGTAGTAGTTCCACTTCCAGGGAGACCACTCACCGTTATTATCATATCTTCAAAAACATCTTGAGAGTTTAAGGTCCTTCCTCCTCCTTGAGACGTTTTTTAAAATCATACATCTTCAAGACGACCATCAAAACTTGGGTCAATGGAAGTGAAACAAGCATATAAACACCTATCCACATGGGGAATGGCATGAAGCAGTAAGGTAATTCACTATTCAAATCTGCATGAAAGGCCCATGGTACTGAAAATATCGTATTTGGTAGGTCACCAACAAAAGTCCATATCCAGCCAAAGATGATCAAGATGACTACCATGGTTATGGCCATCGATTTCAATTGAGGTTTGAAACTCTTCATCTGAAGCTTGGACATCTCTTCCTGTTTCTTTTCCAATTTTTTGACTCTGCTCTGTTTATTAGCTCTCTTTGCTTTCATCAATTCCTTGTTGAATTTGCTACTGATCTTCTGATTCTCTGCCATCTCGACCCAGTCCATAAGCTGATCTCTTATCACGGTCGAAAAAGTGATCATTATCGATCCTGCGAGCATCAAAGTCAGGATAGGATACTGGCCTTCAAACCCGATAACAGGATAAAGAACTTCACCTAAAATCTTTCCTAAATCCTCTCGTAAACCCCGATCGAACATTATCAATAGAGCAAGCAGGCCCATGAATATGTAGATGAACCTTCGCATACTAAACAGGGGCTTATCAGATGAAGATGCCTCCTTCTCCTCATCATCTTCTCCATTTCTTTTTTCTTCCTCTTCTATCTCATCTTCAGTGATAATGCAACACCTCTAATATGGTCTCTCTACTGATTACCGAAGAAGTCTCTCAGCATCGGATGCATCTCCATCATCTGCTCTTTCCCTATTTGTTCGTACAATTCTGTTAATATAGATACCGCTAGGAACAGACTGATACCTGTAGCTCCGCCAACAGATCCGAGTAAATTGGATCCTGCACCTACAATCCCGATAAACAATCCACTGAAGATAGTGACTGTTGGGATATACCTCTTCAACACTCTTCTCAAAACCCTTGGGTCTCTTCTAAAGCCTGGTATCTGCATACCGCTATCTTGTATTTGATCAGCTACCGATTCCGCATCCATATTGGTTGTCTGAACCCAGAACTTGGCGAAAAGAACACAGGTTATCGCCATGAAAGTCATATGCCCTATTACCCTAGCTATCATCTCCAGTTTTGAATGGCTCCAAGAGACACCTTTCGGAGAAAGGGCCCCTTCATACCTCTCGGATATTAGCGGTAGCAACCACTCTTGTATACCCTCGGGAGCATTAAGATACCATATAGCACCACTTATAGGATCAGTAGAACCTCGTTGGAATACACCAAGCCAGTCTTGTCCGCCTAATAGTGGGAAATTCTTGAAAGTCGGATTAGTATAGAATAACATGGAAAACAGATTTATATTCGCCAAAAGAGCGTGTGCTAGGATTATCGGGATCACTGAAGCATAAATCAACTTTATCGGGTATCTACCTCTAGCGCCTCTGGCTCTACCGTGGGCTAGAGGAAGTTCGATCCTACTACCTTGAATATATGCTACTATCAATAATATTAATATTGTAAAAATCAGACCCATCACTGGATTCGGGGGGCCTATGATTAAACCTTCGAGTTCACCACCTGCGAGTTCAGAAGCAGAATGATGGCGGATCGTATAGATCGTCCTAGGGATCGTTCCTGCAGGAACATTTCCCTCCATTCGAGGAGCGGACTCCCAGTTGAAGAGACCTGTAAATAGTCCTTTAGAAACGCCAGCAACTATGAATAGACTTATTCCACTACCGATACCCCATTTAGATACGACCTCATCCATCAAGAAGATGAAGTAACCGCCTATGAAGAGTTGAAGTATAATTAAAATTCTAGCAACTAAGAGACCTCGACCAGCAAAATATGTGCCGAGCACAGAGATAAAGGATTCAGCTGGAACTAGATACCCATAGACCTGAGGCACGGCCTGTATAATCAGCATTATTATTACCAAGAATTTCTGAGTGTTCTGGAAGACAGCCTGATCTTCTTCATCTTTCATGTCCAAATCAACGATTTCGGCTCCCTGGAAAAGCTGCATGATAATAGATGCGTTGACGATAGGCGTGATACCTAGATGAACGATCGATCCCATCTCTCCAGCAAATATTGCTCTGAACTGCTCAAAAAGATCTATCGACTGTTCCTGGCTCAGTCCATAGATCATCACGTTAGTCATTACAAGATAAATGACTAAAACTAGGATGAGCCACACCATCTTCCGACGAAAATGAACGTGGCCCTCGGGCTGCTTGACTGCAGGCATGCGGTCAATAAGGGGTTTCAACTTGTAAAGTCGGCTTTTTTCTTCATCTGCCATACGGATCACTTTTCAGGATTATCGATCAATTCTAACTCTCCTCCAGCATCTTCTATCTTTTTCTCAGCTTTTTCACTAGAATTTGATACTCTGATCTTCATTTCCTTGCTCGGCTTTCCTCTACTCAAGAGCTTGTCGAAACCAGCTTCATCAAGATCGACTTCATAGCCAATTTCTTGTTCACTCGCAAAACCAAGTTCGATCAACTGGTCTAACATTTCTTCCACTTGATATATATTTATGACTTCGTCTTCTTCTATTAACTTTTGAGGTCTAGTGAAGCCTTTCGGCCCAAAATAATCAGGATCATCTTTCGCTAGAGATTTCCATTTATGTTTACCCAGGCCAGCATTTCCTCTACCCCCTCTTTCGCCGGCACCTCTTCCGTGTTTAGTACCCCGGCCATGAGTTCGTGAACCTCTATTCTTCTTCTTTTTCTTTTTTCCCATGTTTATCAGCCTCTTCATGAGTATTTTCAGGACCTAACATATTTTGTATCAATGGATTTATTTCGCTTCCACGATAACCCAATGCCCCACCCATATTATAAGGTTTTTTGGTGCTTCTATACCCTCCGAACGGAGGATCCAACCTGAAAACTCTGTCTAGACCATCAATCTCATCCACAGTTATCTCATCTGATGTGACGGCATCAGCGAGTTGTTCTAAGTCATCATAAGAGGTTTTTTCGCTGATCTTTTTTTCTAACTCACTTTCTTCCATCTCAGATTTATTTTTAAGAAGATCAACCATCGTGTCTATATCGATTTCGCCCCAAGTGACCATATCTTTAACCTTATTCAACATACCCTTATAGGCCGGTCTTTTTGGAATAACCGTGCAGTGATTGACCGAATTCAATCGGAGCATTTTAAGAGTGTCCTTCATTTTTGGCTTTTTATCTCGTGAACTTTTTAATCTTACAACAGCGTAAGCCATAATCATCCCTCCTGCTGGGTAGCCTCTTCTTTGTGGATGCCTTCCACAATACCCAATTCTTCTGCTTGATCTTTTCTTACTCTCATCTCTGCGGTCTTTTTCATCGCGTTGAAGACAGCTAGTGCGTAATTGACCGTCGTTCTAGTTTTACCCTTAGAGAATCCCCATACATCTTCTATCCCAGCTCTTTCCAGTATAGATTTAGCAGTCTCTCCAACAGCGAGACCTATACCAGAAGGAGCAGGCTTCAATACTATCTCAACAGACCCTGCTTGACCATCGACCTCGAAAGGCACAGTATGTGGATTTCCACAGCCACACTCCCAAGACCCACAGCCTCTTCTTATCCTCACCATGTTCAACTTGGCATTATCCATACACTTACGGATCGTTGGGCCCACTTCTTTACCTTTTGCCGTTCCAACACCAACATAGCCATCGTTGTTTCCTATCACGGTAGTGACAGTGAATCTGACCCTTCTACCTGAATCGGTCATCCTCTGGACCATGTTGACGTCAAGGACATCATCGTCTAAATCTGGAAATAGAGCATCGACTATCTCAGGTTCCTTCAAAGGAAGTCTAGTGGCAAGAACTTCCTCCATACTCGTAATCTCTCCTCGTTTCACTTTCTTGCCCAGTCTGGTCTTGGGTTCCCATCCATTCATCATAATTCCTCCAATCTAGATTTTACTTCTTCAAATCTTTCATTCATATCATCATCGATATGTTTACCCTTTATACGTTCATCCTCAGGTAAAACTTCGGGGTCGTGAGGAACGGAGACTCCTGCATCTATTATTCCATTAAGGGCTGAGAACAACTTACCGCCTTTTTCGGGATGGTTCAAACCTATGTCCAAGACCGCCTCCTCTATCCCTTTTTCACTAGCCCTTTTTCCAGCTAGATATCCGACAAGGTAGGCAGAAGGCAAGTTAGATCCGTGTCCTTTCCATCCCATATCTTCTAGATGTTCGCTCGAAGCAGAGGCTTCTATTCTATCACCATCTCTATGGTATCGAATGAACTGCACCCTGATATGTTTGTTCGAGTACCTTACCACCGCCCTAGGCTTTCCCGATTTTAACAATTTCAATCTCTGTCGATAATCTGTTTTTCCCTCTTTTCTCCTTTTGAGGGGCATCCTGTACCTAGAACCTTCAGCCATCTTGATTCACCCCTTTAATCTCGTAATCTTCATCTATATAATCCTCCATCTGAAGGTGGAGTATCATATCCGCAGTATCTTCAAAGGCTCCACCCTTTGATCTGTTATAGAACTCCCGATAAGTAGTCCTATCTATCAAGCCATTGTCTCTCATGTGCTTCAACTCCCTTCTCATGGAACGTATCCTGTTCTTCCACTTGTCTTTAGATGATTGTCTCGCATTTTTTGTGCCTCTCCTTTTACCGTATCCTTTTCTCCTTCCCTTGGCTTTTTGACCCTTTTTATAGTTGATCCTACCTCTAGAGTTGCCTTCTTTTGGTTCTTTCCTGATTACGCCTCTGTTGATGAGCTCTCTAACTTCCTCTCTAGTGATCGCCTCTACGACTTCGTCAAGCATAGTATCGTCTATCCAGACTCGATCTTTACCGCAATCGAGGATTTCTGCTGCCAATCTTTTTTGATATTTAATATCCATAAAGATCACCTTATGATGTGGGATTCAAAACTCTAATATCATTTTCTTCTGCTTTCTCCTCAATGTTCAACCTTTTCCTCATACCAACGCCGTGAGCCACTCGGATAGCTTGTTTATCAGCATCGATGTCTTCTAGATCATCGATATTGTGCACCAAAACTTCTTCGAATCCAGAAGGGTGTAGACCTCTTACTTCCTTCGGTGATCGAAAACCGATTTTTACGTTAGAGGGCCTGTATTTTTTATTCTGTCTTGCCTGAGAATGAAGGCCACGGGGATTTCTCCAGGTATCTCTATCTATTTTAGGTCGATAGAACCACTCCTGATGATTGAAGTTTGGTCTCCTCTCTTTAATCCTTTCTCTCTTCTTCAACATCTCTTCAGTTTCCTCATCTAGATCGGGTTTTTTCTTTACTTCGTAATCCTCATCATCTGTCATCTTTAATCACCTTTTCAACTCAAGGGTTTACCGGCTTTTTCGGTTATATATATCCCATCTTGGAAGACTCTCGGATCCGCCTTGGATATCTTTGTTGTTGATTCGATATTTGCCGCGGTCTGAGCGACTGCTTCTTTGTCAGGTCCTCTCACTATTATCTGATTCCCATCCACCTCAGCTTCGGTCGATCCTACTATCTTTGCATTTCGTGGTTTATTTTCCCCTACGAAATTTTTGATAACTACCTTATCCTGCTCAGAGGTTACTTCCATGGGAAAGTGAGAGTATAAGATCTTCAGCTTGTAAACAAAATCTTCCTGCGCACCCTGGATCATGTTATTTATATGAGACTTATAGGTTTTCTGCAGAGCCTTCGCCTTTTTACTAGGTCGGTACACTTTCAAAACCACTTCTTTTTCATCTATCTCGATTTCGATGACGGGATGAGAAAATCTTTTTACGATCTCGCCATTCTCACCAGAAACTCTAAGCTCGTCATCCTGCTTTTCTACCGAAACGTTTTCCGGTATTTTTATTCTTTCTTCAGATTCCAATTCAACTGGCATGATAATCCCTCAATAAACGTAAGCCAATAACTTTCCTCCTGCACCCTTGCTCTTCGCCTGAGAATGATCCATAACGCCTTTGTTTGTGGTCATTATAAGGACCCCAAATCCCTGGGCGGGAAGGTACCTAGATTCGTAATCTTCGATATCTGTGTTCTTCACTGACCATCTAGGTTTGATGACTTTACACTTGTTGATATTTCCATTGAGAATAACATTATAAGTTCCTCCTCTTCCATCTTCGACATACTCGAATCTTTTAAGATAACCGTTCTCCTGCATAACTCTAAGAACCCGACCGATCAGTTTAGAAGCGGGTTTTATATCACATTCTAGCTTACCGTTTTCTTCTGCATTGTTTATCTTTGATAACGCGTCATTCAATGGGTCATGTTTCATTTTTTTTTCACCTCAAGAGTGTTTCTTAAAACCTAGGTCTTCTGCGATCTCTCGGAAACACTGTCTACATACATGGAGACCGTATCTCCGGATTATACCGCGTTTCCGACCACAGCGTCTACAGCCCTCTTTTCTCCCGTAATCTTTATCTGGTTTCAAGCCCTCTTCTTCGCTCATGCTTCATACACCTCCAAATCAAAAGCTTTCTCCATGAAATTTTTCGCTTCCTTTTTGGTCATCTTGTGTTCCTCCGGGATACTTTTAGACTGTTTTCTCCTGTGCTTTATACGCTGACCTTTCCTTCCTATTTCAACCGAGATATCCATCCCGAAAACACCTATCTCGGGATCATATGTTTCTTCTTCAAAATCGGTATAATCGCCTATACCAAAACTCAGATTTCCCTGTTCATCAAAACTACTTAAAGGTAACCTGTTTTCCTTCACCCAGAAAGCCTTCTTCAGAAAATCATAGGCTTTCTTTTTCCTCAGCGTAACCTTACAGCCTATCGGGTCTCCTTCCCTTATCCCGAATTCCGCATTAGTGGTCTCCGCAGTTGTTTCGACCGGCTGCTGATTTGTCAGCATCTCCAAAACATCGAAGGCCTTTCTGAGTTTTTCGCCTCCTTGACCCACACCAATATTGACTACACACTTGACCAAGCGAGGTTTTCTCATCGGATTGTAATTCTTCATATTATACCCACCTCTGGTATCTCGATTATCGGTTTATCTTTTCCGATGATAAAGACATATTTTTCTACCGTTGTGATTTCAGATTCAAAATGAACAAAATTAGGCTGTGATCCTCTAATCACCTCGTATTCTTCTATAGTACCCAACTCACCTATATGATTTCCTCCAGTAACTAAAGCCATCTGTCCCTCACCAAATTGGAAAGCTTCGAGTATTTTTCTTGACGGCAATTGTACCTTCAAAACATCTTTCGTATTGTATTTACTTCCGTTCTCGCTCCTGATGTTAGTTCCGTCGTGAAGATTATACTGGGTTATGCCGTCCTTCAGTGTAGTTTTATCCTTTATTTTGACTAGCTTCCATTCTGCCTGATCCTTATCGATGGGTAAAAGTCTAAATTTTCCCTTTTGATCGAACAGCACCCTGTAATTTTCCGATATATCTGGTATAGATATGACATCCATCAACCCGATTGGCCTGTTCTTATCAGTGGTTATTTTGCCGTCTACCTCGACTTTTCTTTCTGCAAGTATGTGTTCGGCTTCTTTGGAAGTCTCAGTATATTTCAATATATCTCTCAAAATGACTACCAGCGGAATGCTCCTATCCGCTGAATGTGGGCCCGGAGTAGAACTAGGAGCCCAATACGACTCCTTGGTCGGTATCCCCCACTTCTCAGAAGGTATATTATAACGTTTGTTATGTTGGCTCATTCATTATCCTCCTCTTGTATGTTTTCTAACTTTTCCTTTCTCCATGGATCAGAGAGATCGAGATCTCGGATTTTAAGATTCGAAGGATGGACCCCAAATGGCTCTTTAGATTCATCGGCCTTTTCTACGGTCACGTCCTCTATAAAGACCTTCTCATTTCTCCTATCTACTTCCGCCACTTTGTCTATATGTCCTTTGAAGCTCCCTCTCATCACTTCGACCTCATCTCCTTCTATCACTGGAAGGCTGTTCGTACCATATCTATCTTTCAATCTTTCGGATAACATCGAGGACATGATCTTTCTTTTCTTATGCTTAGGGGCGTTCTCCCGTCTTTTTCTCTGCTTTCTAGCTTTTTCACTCATTTCATATCACCTTCTACATTATCATAGATGCCGTAGCTCCGACCCGAGGCCACTTCTCAGCAGCTTCTCTAGCTACAGGCCCCTTGATCTCGGATCCTTTAGTTTCACCGTCTTCCTGTGTTAGGACCACGGCGTTGTCTTCAAACTCTACCATGACTCCGTCCGCGCGACGGAATGGTCTCTTCTGCCTTACGATGACCGCTCTAGTAAGCTCTCTTTTCATCTCGGGAGTACCTTTGACAACGGATGCCACCACTTGATCTCCTATTCCTGCTTTAGGGTACCTTCTATGAACCCCATGATAGTTAATTACAGAAACGACTCTTACTACTTTAGCACCAGTGTTGTCTATACACTCAAGTTCACTTCCTACTGAAAGTCCCTTAGTTTGATTACCTGCAACCCCTTTCATCTCTTTTCACCCTTTTCTATTACCACATAAGAAATACTCTTGCTTATAGGGCTACATTCCATTATCTTGACTTCATCTCCTTTGTCCACGTCTATACAAGGTGGAAGATGACTCGGATAATGACTTTTTCTTTTTTCATATCTCTCATATTTAGGGACATAATTGAAATGATCTTTTCTTATTATCACGGATTTATCCATCTGAGTAGAATCTACTACACCCCTCATTATCCTTCCTCTCACAGATAGTGTTCCATGGAAGGGACAATTGTCGTCATCACAACTCTCCTCAGGGGGGTTCACTTCTACACCTATATCGCGTGCTTCGTCTTCTGCCATGATATCATCAACCTAATTTCTTTATTCTATCTTCCGAACGATGTGTGAGTTTATTTCCATCCAATACATTATTACGACCATTAATGGTCAACCTGAAATGATTGCCTTTTTTTGGGATCATCTTTTTTCTTTCATCCTCTATGACGAACATATTCTTGGTTTCGTCGATGACTTTTCCCTGCAACTCTTCGTATCCTCGGTAATCCGAATCGATAACTTCGAGGTCGGAGCCTATAAATTCAAAAGTATAAACTATATCTTCTGACATATTACCTTACCTCAACTGGGAACCCTTTCTCTTCAAGATAATCTTTCACAGTCTCTATATGATCTCCCTGCAGCTCGATACGGCCATTTTTAGTTGTTCCCCCTGCAGCGCACTTTGTTTTCAATTCCGAAGCTAAATCACTTATATCGATATCGCTCGTATCTATTCCATCTATGATTGTCACTTTTTTACCGTATCGTCTTTTATCGGTAAATATCTCGAT
This sequence comes from Thermoplasmatota archaeon, assembly GCA_018334835.1. GTDB lineage: Archaea > Thermoplasmatota > Thermoplasmata > Halarchaeoplasmatales > Halarchaeoplasmataceae > Natronoplasma. Next base: position 11,112 of record JAGXLF010000011.1, read on the forward strand.
CTCCTGCTGTTCTCTAGCGATATCTTCACAAATGCATATCTCTTTTGGCAACCCGCAAGTCGGACACACTTCTTCCGCCATCAATTTCCTCCTTTTGATTCATTTTCTTCTTCATTCATAATAGTCAAAATCCTAGCGATATTTTTTTTGACAGCCCTTATCCTTCCAGGACTCTCCGGAGCTCCACCCATAGCAGCTACCCCCTGTTCATGAAGTAACTCTTCCCTCAATTCATATAATTTTTCTTCTCTTTCAGATGGATCCATCTCTCTTATCTCTTCTGTTTTCAATAAAGGCATATCATTCCACCTCCTCTTCTTCTACTTCGTCTTCTTCCTCGGTCTCCATCTCTTCTTCAGGTTCTTCTACTTCGTCTTCTTCCTCGATCTCCATCTCTTCTATCTCTTCTTCAGGTTCTTTCTCCTCTTCTTGGTCTTCACTTTTCTCTTCTTTCTTTTCTCCTTCTTCCTCGTCTTCACTAGTTCCTCCCTCTTCCTTCTCACTTTCTGGAGGAATTATCTCTATTTCATCGGGCAATTTCGCGTTTGGATCCATTATCTTGACCGTTACCCCGATAATGCCAAGTTTCAATTTTGCCTGTGCGAATCCTTCATCCATCCATTTTTTCCTTTCTTCTCCGCAGTACTTGATATGACCGTCCTGGAATTTCTCTACTCTATGTCTTGGGCCGCTGACCTTGCCGGAAAGGATGATCTGACAACCTTTAGCCCCTCCATCCATTATCTTTCTCACCGTAGAATGACCTGCTCTTCTGAAATACCATCCTCTCTCCAAAGAGGAGGCCAGTTTTTCCGCCATGATCTGAGCATTCAGTTGAGGGGTCTCAACTTCCTGTACTTCTATCTGTGGATTATCGAATTCGAATTTATCCTTAATTTCCTCAGTAATTTCGCGAATCCTTTTACCCTTCCTTCCTATAACTAAAGCGGGTCTCTCCGTGTAGAGTGTGATCCTAGTACCCATCGGTGTTCTCGAGATATCAGCTCCTCCAAATCCTGCTCTTTCAGTTCTTTCTTGAAGGAATTCCTTCAGTATAACGCGGTCCATCTTTTCATTTATAAATTTTCTTTCTCTGGCCACTATTATGCCTCCTTTTCCTCCAATATTATTTCCAGATTTGTGGTTTTGGTATCATGGGGAGTGCTCCTACCCATCGCTCTAGGTCTGCGCCCCTCTATAGGACTTCCCTTGTGGGCAGCTAAGACCTTGATCATTAAATTTTCAGAATCTAATCCTTTATCTTCAGCATTCGAACGACATTCTTCGATTTTAGCTTTCATCTTCTCACACACTTTCTTAGGATATCCGCCCGGACCTACACCTTTCTGGTGAGACACACGTTTTTTATGTTTCTTGTAAGGAACCGCCCTTTCTCCGGCGATCACATTATCTAATATCTCTAGAGCTTCGTCTACATCTTTTCCTCTAAGCATGTCACATACCTCTACTGATTTCTTGGGAGATATCTGAAGTTCACTCCCGTATGCCTTTGCCGTCTTTTCTGGATCAGTATCCATTGTATAACCCATATATTTTCACCTCATTTGAGCGGTATATATTTAGAAGAACGTGTCGCTCCAATCCCTGGACCCGAATGTTCAACTTGTTTCCTCGTGAGGACGAATTCACCAAGGTAATGACCGATCATTTCAGGTTCTATCTTCACGGTCTTGAATTTTTCACCGTCATGTATAGCTATCCTCTTTCCAACGAACTCAGGTAATATTATCATCTCTCGCCTATGCGTCCGATAGACATCCTTATCTTTTTGTTCTATTCGCTCCAAAAGACGCTTCTCTTCTATGTTCAAACCTCTTTTCAAAGTTCTTCTCGCCCTTGCTGGAAGCACCTTTTTCAACTCGTCGAGAGACATATTCTTTAATTCATCTAGGGTATACCCACGATAAGTAAATTCTCGTTTGTCCCGTGAAACTCTATCATCAGCCATAAATCATCACCTTTCTTCTTTCTTCTCCTTATCTTTCTTTTTCTTTTTGGACGATAATCTACCAACTTTTCTGCCAGGCGGAGCGTTAGATGACACCGTAGATGGAACACCCACGTGCTGATGGTCACCTCCACCATGAGGATGGTCCACCGCATTCATCGCTATACCTCTCACTTTCAGCGGTCTCTTAGCTTTACTTCTGAAGCCTTTAGCTTTCTTACCGGCTTTAGCTATAGGCTGTTCTGTATGTCCTCCACCAGCAACTATACCAATAGTTGCTCTACATCTATTATCGAGTCTTTTAATATTATCTGAAGGTAATCTCAGAACGGTTTTCCTTCTTTCCTGTGCGATGACTGTGGCACTAGTACCTGCGCTCTTGACGAGTTTACCTCCGTCGAGAGGTTCCATTTCGATGTTGTACACGAAGGTCCCAACCGGTACATGACTCAGCGGAAGAACATTGCCCTTCTCGATACCCGAGTCAGGACCAATTTCTATTTTCTCACCGACCCAGAGACCATGATTAGCTATGACAAAAGAGGTCTCACCGTTCTCAAATTCTACTTCCGCCAAAGGAGCCGTTCGGCCGGGAGCGTGGTGTATATCAACAACTTCTCCTTCTGTATCTTGACTTTTAGGGTATCCTGGCTTTGCTAGATGTCTGTGACTCGGAGACTGATAAGTAGAAGAACCTTTTCCTCTTCTTTGAGTTATGAGACGCCTACCCATCTAGAACACCCCTATTCTCATTCCTATCTCTTCTGCTGAATATTCATCTGTGAACTTGACTATCGCCCGTTTTCCGTTCTTATCGATCCTAGTGTTGACTTTCTCTACATCGACCTCAAACAATTCCTCGATCGCATCGACTATTTGTGGCTTTGTCGCCTCTAAATCAACTATGAACTCTAGTTTATTCTCCTCTTCCATCTCCATCATGGTCTTTTCAGTGACGTAAGGGTGATATACTATCTTGTGGGGAGATTCAAACTCGGCCATCTTTACCAATCCTCCAATTCTTCTATAGCTTTGACGCTGAAGATGGCTAACCTGCCCATAGTTCCTCCAGGCGCCATGTCATCTATAGTTAGATTCTTGGGGCTTTTTACCGTGACACCCGGAAGATTGGAAAAAGCCCTTCTTCCATCCGCATTTTCGCTTAGAACAACCAATAGACTTTTTGGAGTTCTATACTTCCTGTTCCGCATCTTACCTTTACCTGATCTGATATTTTTTCCTTTTTTAGCTCTTTCAATATCCGAATATATGCCAAGCTTTTCCAATAAATCAACGGCTTCCTTCGTCTTATGAAGATCTTCAATCTCATCCTCCACGACTATAGGAAATTCTAAAGAATCATCATCTTTTATCTCGTGTCCTCTATTTTTTATCAATTCAATATCCGTCATCGCAGCGAGGGCAGATCTTCTAGCTTTAGCTTTTGCTTGTCTATTCAATTTTTTACCTAACTTTTTCTCGGCTTTCGGAGGGTGTGCTTTTCTTCCACCACGGGCTTGAGGACTCTCGGCGGCTCTAGCGCCACCATATTGTGTCAGCCTCTGTACTCGGGCCATACCTTGACCAACACCTTCCATCTCAGTTGCATGTCTCATCCCCGCTTCTGGAGAAGGCCCGTAAGGTTGTTTTTTATTTGCTTCGAAAGACTCAATTGCCTTTTTTACGATATCGGGACGTATCTCCTCCATGAACGAAGAGGGCAAATCCAATTTTTCTTTCTTCTTCCCTTCTAAACTGTATATCCCTGTCTGCATTCATTTAACCCCCTTGATTAGATTCAGTCGATATGTATGTGAGATTCGGCTCATGAACTTCATATCTATCATCTCTTACAGCATCTCTCATAACAACTAACCTCTTAGACGGACCAGGTATCGAACCGTGCAATATAACATAATCGTTTTCTATCACACCATAATTTATGAAACCTCCTTCAGGTGTCACCTCTTCACCATTTTCACCGACTTTAAGTACACGTTTATTGAATTCCGTTCTTTGATGATAACCCATCTGACCTGCTTGAGGAACGGTCGGTCGAGTATAACCCGGTCTAAAAACACCGGTATTTCCAACATTTCTAACGGATTTACTGTTCTTATGCTGAAGGAGTTTTACACCCCATCTCTTAACATGGCCTTGAAAACCTTTACCTTTAGTTATGGCAGAAACGTCTATCATCCTTCCCGATTCACAGAAATCCTGGTAGTTGAGCTCATCTCCAAGCATATCCTCCCCCATATCTATCCTTTCGGGTAAAGCTCCCCCGCCCATTCTAACTTCCATTATCTCAGGAGTCTTATTAGGGGTTCCTGAAACTTTTTTTGGCTGTGTATTGATTATGGCTCTAACTTCATCCACAAGGTCTCTATCGATTTTATCCCACATCTTGTCTGTATTGTAATTGTTTGGGATGGGAAGTCTCTTTTTCAACGATTCATCTACATTGCTAGCCCAAACTTCCCCCATAGTTCTCAAACCTTCATTGGTCTCTTCATAAAACCTAAGACCACTGACTTTAACAGAGGGAACCTCTACTACAGTAATCGGAACCCTTACCTCTTGTCCAGAGGTAGTACTCTCTTTTCTATAATCCACGACAAAGGCATGGCTCATTCCAGCCTTATATCCTGGAAAGCCCTGTATCTTGGGTTGGCCTTCCCACTCGGGCCACGATCTTATATTGGGGATCGTTTTTTTAGCGCGTTTTCGGGGCGAATATCCCATCGAACCTCTTCTTGGATGATGTGTTTCTACCATACATACACCTCGATCTAGTTGACTATGTAGATTCTAGGATCTTATCCTTAAACATAGCATTGCGGATTCTCAGGACTGTATCCATCGATCCCAGAGCATGACTCTACGGACTTCAAACTGCGTCCTGAGGTCCATTGACCGTGACGTGTTCATGTAGGGATCCTTACTGGATTGCCCTTACACGTCTGGTCAACAGACGAATGTAATGGGTCATTACAGAGCTTTTGTATTTAACTCTTTCCCAAGAAAGAATCTTATAAATTCTATCTCCTAACAGATTTTTTAGCCTATTTTTCACTTCTTCTAAAATACTTTAACATCTTGATATAATCCTCTAATGCTCGATCCGTAACTCCTAAAATGAAATGCTCCAATTCATCCGTCAATTCTAGTTCCATTTTGGAGATAGCTCGTCTAATTATCTTTGGTCTTAAATTACCGACTAAATCTTCGTAGTCAACACCAATACGATATGCATATTCTTTAAGAATGATATCCAAAATAATCAATCTTTTGTATCTTTTTGGTCTGATACCTTTTAACTCCTTTAACATCTTTTCAACTAAATTTGAATCATCCCTATTGGACATATTATCGCTAGATTAATATGATGAGTGATTATTTAAAACTTGTCGATAAGAAATTTGTTTATCTGAAAAGGATTTTTCAGATACGCGACTAAAAATATTTGCGTATTATTTTTGATAAAGATATAATTTTAGATGTTTCCATCCTAACGAGCCCTTTTGATATTTAAGAACAGAGACCCTTTCTTCATTCAAGGTAAGTCATGAAAAGCTAGACGAACTCTTATTAAAAAAATTTCGACTTCAACTATAATCAAAAAAGCCCCGTATAAGATCCAAAAGGGGGTCTAGTGCTACAAAAACTACCAAAACTAAGAACAATAATAATAAAATAAGCAATAAAATCCAGAGCAACAAACCATACATATCCCCCTCTTCCGCTCTACCTTGGTTATTACCAAGATGTCGATTAGTAAGAGAGGATCCTAAATTATTATGAATGATGTATATCACATTATCTTTTATCGTATTTAGAAGTTGAATTACTCCCAATGATATCAATAATAGAAAGTATTCAAAAAGTGTGATTACTTCTTCTTTCTCGATCCTATATGATTCTTTTTTAATCATCCCTCTGATCCTCGCAAATTATTGATTTAAAGACATGTGAGATCCACTTCCATCACTAGTGGAAGCAATATGAACGGCTAGTAACTATTCTTAGACATCACAGACAGTTGCATTCTAGCCCGAGACACCCAGACATTCTCGGTCTCACCATACTCGTGAAAGTGAACGTCCGATATAGAGACGGAATTTATTCACTCTCCGCTTTAGGCCTCTGTAATCAACTACTTTGACTTGGCCTTCCCTCGAATAAACTCGATTTATTATATGTACAATACTATTTATAACTTTGGTTTCTCTCATCTGAAGAACCTAGTTCAAAGTATTTCAGGTATTATAGTCTTGAGATCAGGGATCCCAATAATAGAGGAATGTCCTATTCCTCAACTTAAAAGAAAATCTATGATTTTCCCGAAGATTAGAAGGGTGTTTTTCCTGCATATCTCCTTAACTGTCCACCACAATGTGCAATTATAGTGTAAGTTGGAACTTTTTAAACTTAAGTTCCAACATCCACATCACGAGGTACACTTACCGAGTGAGATGAGGATGATAAATCCTCTGAGACTAGTAAAAGACACTAATAGAAGTACAAAATGTCGTGTCTTTTACTATATTAGATGATCTCAATAGTAGAGAATTTATTCTATTTCTCTGCATTAGTTAGAATAGATAGGGATTTCTATGGCCTCACTAGCTTCCGGCAAAGAGGGAGTTCTCAACAAATAAGGCAAAACACCTCAAAGAGAGATCCTCATCACCTGATTAAAATGTAACTAGTTCATATCACAATTTCTTCGCCATGTCTGTTTTTTCCCACGTGAACTCAGGATCGTCCCTCCCAAAGTGGCCGTAGGCTGCAGTTTTTTCGTATATCGGTCGCAGTAGATCGAGATGATCTATTATAGATGCAGGTTTCAAGGGAAATCTCTCCCTAGCAATATCCTCGATTTCCTTTTCCGGTATGTTGTTGGTTCCATAGGTATTTACCAGTATGCTTGTGGGTTCAGGTACGCCTATAGCATAACTCAATTGAATCTCACACTTCTCGGCTAGACCTGCTGCAACAAGATTTTTTGCTACATATCTTGCCATGTATGCTCCCGAGCGATCCACCTTAGAAGGGTCTTTCCCCGAGAAGCATCCCCCACCGTGGCTTCCATGACCTCCGTAAGTGTCAACTATGATCTTCCTTCCAGTCAACCCTGTATCCGCCTGAGGACCTCCCAGAACGAATCTGCCTGTCTCATTTATATTGTAAGAAGTATCTTCGTCTAGTAAATCTCCGCAGATGGGTTCTATGACTTCCCGTTTTATCTCTTCTTTCAATTTCATTTCGTCTACATCAGGATCGTGCTGAGCTGCAATGACAACGTCCTTAGCCCTTTTCGCAATATCACCTTCATATTCGAGAGTCACCTGCGACTTTCCATCAGGCCGCAGATAAGGGAGCTGGTCTTTTTTGCGTACTTCAGCTAGTCTTTTGGAAAGTTTATGAGCCAAAACGATAGGTTTAGGCATCATCTCCTCCGTTTCATCCGATGCGTAGCCGAACATTATACCCTGATCTCCTGCACCCTGCACTTCTTTCTCAACGCCCTGCGCTATGTCGGGACTCTGTGAATGAAGTGCGGTCATCACACCGCACGATTCTGCTTCAAATCCATACTCGGCTTTCGTGTAACCTATGTCCGCTATGGTTCCACGAACCACCTCGTTAACATCAACATACCCCTCACTAGTAACTTCACCAGCAACCAAAGCCAAACCGTTGGTCAAGATGGTCTCGCAGGCGACCCTAGAGTGAGAATCCTGTCTTATAAGTTCATCCAATATTGAATCGCTGATCTTATCAGCCATCTTGTCTGGATGTCCTTCAGTTACCGATTCAGATGTGAGAAGGTATCTTCTATCTCTACTCCTTCTTTTCATATATAATCCAACCTATTATTTCTGCTACGATCCATTCCATATGATTGCTGTAACTTAAAGTTTATTGGATTAGAGAAGTACGCCTATCTAACCATCATATTTAAAAATACTCTATTTAATAGTTAAAACCAGAGAAAAAGTGAGCTAATACCCTAAAATGATTTTGAAAAGCTCGCAAAGGAAATAATTATAACTAAAAAGACTTATCAGAAAATATGGTTGCTAGATATATCCCCCTTATAGAGGCAGGTCCCGAGAGACAGATGGCCATCGACGAGGCCATACTGAGAAATTTTGATCAAGGAAATAGTGACCCGACCTTTCGATTCTTTAGATTCAAACCTTCAGCTATAACATTGGGATACTCACAACCAGTCAAGAAAACCATAGATATTGAAACTTGCGAAGATTACGACATCCCCTACGTGCGTAGGATAACAGGCGGAGGTACTGTTTTTCACGACTATGATGGTGAGATCACCTATTCTGTAGTTACAGAAAAGATAGAGGGAGACATCGAGGAAAGTTTTAGAAAATTGCTCGGACCGATAATGGATACACTTGAAGAATTCGATCTAGAACCGAAATTCAAACCTTATAATGATGTCTTAGTCAATAAAAAGAAGATATCTGGAAGCGCACAGAGGAGAGGGAAAAAGGGCTTACTTCAACACGGCACACTCATGTTCGCAACCGATCTAAAGAAGCTTGCTGAAATATTGAAGATCGATGATAAAAAGTTCGAAGAGAAGGGTGCTGATTCATTTTTAGATCTAGTCACTACTATTGAAAAGGAGACGGGAGACGTGCCTGAACCAGAAAAATTGATCGAACTGATGAAAGAAAAATACGAGGATTATTTTGGGGAAAAGATAAAGAAGGAGAAACTAACAAAAGAAGAAATAGAACTTGCAGACGAACTAGAAGAGAAATACGGATCGGAAAGATGGTTGAACGAAAGAAAATGGGGATGAATATGCAGATCAGAGCGTCTTACGGAACAGCTTTAGAACTAGGCCTCAAAAATGGAGAAATTAAAGAAGATACGACGACCGCTTATCTGATGCTGGACGGGGAAGGAAAATGCAGAGGAGGCTGTAAGTTCTGTCCACAATCAGAAGGTAGGTCGAAATGGTTATCAAGAGTTTCTTGGCCCCTTTTCGAACTCAAATCGGTGAAGAAAAAACTTTGTAGGTCAGATGTTGAAAGAATCTGTCTCCAATCACCAGACACTCCCAATTACAAGAAAAAACTCGAAAGAGCTGTGAGTGAACTAGATAGCTTGGGAAAACCGATCTCTTTATCTGCACCACCGCTAGAAAAAGAGACTCTCAAATCACTCAAGGATTCGATAGAAAGGATCGGTATAGGCATCGATGCGGCTACTGATACCCTAAGAAGTGAGAAAAAACCATCCTACCAACCTATGGTTTTTTGGGATTATCTAGGTAAAGTAGTAAATATCTACGGAAGAGGAAAGGCTACAGCCCATATAATCGTGGGATTGGGAGAAGATTTTGGAGAGCTAGCTACCGCTGTAAAAAAATCTATAGAAGCTGGGGCGGAGGTCTCTCTTTTTCCTTACAAGAATGGAAAGGACGAAGTCGATCTATCTTATTACAGAAGGGCTCAGCTGATCACTTCACTATTAGAAGAAGAAATGAACACAAAAAGAGCTCTCCAGATAATATTTGAACAACCGCGGAAAGCTTTAGAAATGGTGGATGAAGAGAACATTTTCCAGACTAGAGGATGCCCAGGATGTAACCGGCCTTATTACACATCTTCTCCCGGAGAGGAACACAGAAATTTTCCTAGAAAACCTACTGTTGAAGAAATAGAGAAGATCAGAAGAGATATCATCGGAGAGGATAATTGAATGGATGCTATCGAGAGAACGATGAGAACTTATGATCAGATTGCAGAAGAGTACTGTAGAAAAACGGAAAGGCAAGGAGATAGAGAATTTCAGGAAAAAATGTTGGATAGAACTTTAAGTTTTTTACCCCCTAGCCCGAGGATAATTGACCTCGGCTGTGGAGACGGTAGAGATACTCAATATTTACAAGAGAAAGGAGCTGATGTTGTGGGGATAGACATCTCTAGAGGGATGATCGATCTTGCTAGGAAAAAGTATACAGAATGTGCTTTTTTGCGCTCCGATATGAGAGACACTGTCTTTCCAAATGATACATTTCAGGGCGCTTGGGCGAGTACTTCTCTTTCAAACATTCCAAAATCCGAAGTTTCAAGAGTGGAGAAGGAAGTTTATAGGATACTTGAGCAGGGCAGTATCTTTTGTTTCAGTTTCAAAGTCGGCGAGAAAGAAGGTTTTGAGGAAAGTATAGTGGAAGGATTTGAGACCTATCAATCTTATTATACTTTAGAAGAATTAAAGAGAGAACTGAATCTTTTTGACGTTATCGACAGTAGAGAATATCCAGAAGAGATATTCAATAACAGCTTTATGTACTGCTGGGCTAGAGCTAAGTGATAAGAGGTTGGATAGGGTGGAAAAGCCCTTTTCAGAAGAAGGCAGAAAACGGTCCCAGGTAATAACCAGATGCAAGAGTTCCACCGATAAGCATGATCAAAATTATGTAATTCTTAACGCTCCAACCAAATATCTTTCTACCGTCTAAAGGTCCAAGGGGTAGTAAGTTGAAACCACCTATGAAAAGGTTAACGAAGGCGACGAAAGCCAATACGAAAGACAGCAAGCCTAAGCCATAAAAATTTATTGCGTAAGAGCCGATCAAAAAAACTGTTCCGACTACCCAGTTTGTCGCTGGTCCGGCGGCACTTATTTTCCCGTTCTCTTCACGTGTTATATGGCCTCTGATCATCACTGCTCCGGGAGCGGCAAAAACGAAGCCAAAAAAACTAAAGATCAATGCCAACATCAGACCCCACCGCCACATCCGAAACTCAGCCCAACAACCATAACTCCGTGCGAGTTTGCGGTGAGCCAATTCGTGGAAGATGAAAGCTGTTCCAACGGAAAGAAACGAGATTATCAAAAACATTGGGAAAGAGGGACTTACTATGCCGCTAGCGCCACCGACAAAACTTATCGCAAAAGCCAGAGTCAAAACCCCTAAAGCCACAAGTAGATGTTTGATTTCAACGCTGCTCAAACCTTTTTGATTCTGAATGTTTATCCTAGTATAACCACGATTCATCTTCAAAACACCTCATCGTAGAAACGTTTTTTAACCTCCTTTACAGCATTATCAACATCTGTGAATTCATTCAGATCTACTTCGCCTCCTCCAGCATGAGGATGTCCTCCACCTTCACCAACTTCAGAATAAGCTTTTGCCATTATCTTCCCGACATTCAATTGTAAGTCCTTACTTCTAGCAGACATTTGTATTTTATCATCTTTTATCCCGCAGATCAAGACCGTATGGATATCTCGTTCTCTCAACAGAAAGTTCGCGATCTCTGCTATATCATCCTTGTGAGAGATATCACCGCAGAAAGAAGTCATAACGCCATCTTTGAACTCCCTGTTGCAGATAGCTCGTCCCATGGCACTGAAGGTTTCGGAATATATCGGTGAGTTCTCTAGGACCTCAAGTATATCCTTGTCCGCTACAGCGTTAAGATAAGGTATGACTTTGTAATCACTAGGCGATATGTTTTTGGTATAATCGTTTGTATCGATTCTTATACCCACAAGTAGCGCAGAAGCCAAGACTGGAGGTATATCTATATCGAGTTGCAGAAGATGGTTCGTCATCAAGGTCGATGCCGCCCCTACATCGCTCCTTAACTCTGTATATTGTTTAGCTCTCACGTCTTTGTTCGTCTGATGGTGATCGATGATCATATCAGGATCGACCCCATCAGGTATAGTATCACTTAGAGAGGCTTCAGCAAAGTCAACAAAAGCGATTCTACTAGTATTTTTTAAAATCTCATTAACAGAATCCTCATCTATCTTTTCTATGATAAAGTCGGTATTTTCCATGAACATCTCTGTCTCTGGATGACCGAACGATCCGGCGAAATACGTTTTCACTTCTACCTCTTCATTTTCACATATCTTTTCCAACGCCATAGCCGAGGCTATCGCATCTAGATCAGGATCATCATGGATAAATATTGAGAGGTCTCCACGGATCGAAGAGACCGTTCTTCTCAATTCTCGAGTTTTTCTTTTAGAAAAATAATCCTCCAATTTTTTAAACAGGAAAGTTTCGACCCACTCCTCTTTTCTCACCACATCATCTAAATCCGACTCCAGCTTTTCGTCTTTTTTCACTTCTTCTAAAACAGCAAGCTGATATATATCGGAGTCGATCTCTTTTACTTTTTCCGACAAAAAGATCAATTCCTCCCTTTCGATATCAAGAAACACAAGGGCATCTATATCTCTATATCTATCTCTAGCAAAATCTAAGAGTTCTTTATCTTTAGCTTCAGAAGACTTGTAAACTCTAGACTCTTTACCTCTAACCCCGACCATCTCTTGAAATCCCTCTAAATCACTATTATTACTATAGATGACATACATGCTTTCTCTTCTCATTCATAAGTCTGATTGAATTCGCCCTTGATCTTTTCAAAGAATTTTTCTTCGAAAGCATCTGGGGAGATCGAGGCTACAAGGCATCCCTGATTTTCCGTCACTTTGTCTCTAGAAAAGTTCAATAACCTAAGGACTTTATTTTCCTCGTTATAATTTGTCATGAGTGGGATACCAGAAAGAAAAACCACGCCTTTACGATTAGTTTTTAGATAACTCCCTATAGCATTTGATAGCCCGGAAAGATCAGATGGTGATATCTTTTCGATATCGATTTCACTTTCCGAGTCACTTATTACCTTCGATCGCGATAGCCATATGAATCTACAATTCTCTACCGGGATATCGAACCTATCAACCGTCTTTTCTGGGTTTTCACGTAGGACTAAAAGAGCAGAGGCCCCTCTTTCTAAGACACCAGTTAACTCCTCGATGGACTCGTCTAGTTTATTCTCGACGAAAAGGTATGCATCTCCTTTGTTCCAAGGTATATCCTTTTCAGAACTAACTTTCTTTTTAGGTTCCTCTTCTTTATCTAAAGAAAGTATGTCTGGATTTTCCTTTATCTCCGTTCTTTTAGAATCTACTTCCCGATTCCGCGTTCCAATCATGCTTTCGACCCTACTCCTCAGTTCCCACCCTTCATATTTAGATATGAGGCTCTCTATTTCGGACCAGGCGTCTTTCTGACCTTCCTTATACCCCTTAAGATAGAGTTCGATCTTCTCTTCTTTTTTCATCTATATCCCTTATCATCCTATATAACTGAGATCTTCGCCGCCGGCTTCCTGCTGCTGCATGCCCCCCATATCTTTGACTTTACTGGTTAGTTCCTCGACTTCCTCGGCCTTCTCGTCGAGTTTTTCATAGCTTATCTCCTCACCTAGGTACTTCATCAATTTCTTCAGGACTGCCCGAGCCGCTCCTGGGTCCACAAAATAACCGGAAGTCTCACCCATGAGGCAGATACCGGTCATATCGTACAGCTTATCTCCAAGTCCAAGGAGGAGTCCACTCGCCCCTATGATACCTGAAGAAGGATGTTCTTCTGAAAATTTTACTCCCAATTGTTTCATCTCTTCGATCTTTTCAGAAGTTGTCGCAGCACCTAAAACTTCAGGTTTATCAACGATGTCTCCGTGGCTGTATCCGCCTAGAGAGAATACCGTCTCGACTCCAAGTTCTTTTGAGATCGAGAGGATCCTATCAGTGAGCTGATATTGACCTTGAGGGGTCATCCCCTGGTAATCTCCAGTGAGAAAAACAAGATCGATATCATCCAATCCTACACCCTTCTTATAATACATTCTATTATTCACAAGTTTAGAAAGCCCGTCCTCATCTACCAATACCTGGGGAGGAAAATGAAGAGAGTGTATCTCAGCGAATTTCTCTGCATCTATTTCGTCTATCAGATGCTCGACCGCGAGCTTACCTACGTTACCTACTCCAGGAAGTCCTTCAATCAGCACAGCGTTTTCCAGTTCCGGTTTCTCTATGAAATCTACGATTATATCATCCATACTATCATCTCATTTTGAATATTCTTTTTGTTTTCTTCTGTACTCTCCAAATCTATCTTCTGGAGAGTACCTCGGTGGTTTAGGATTCACGGTTTTTTCACCGCATTTTCCACAGATGTCTTTAAGCAAGTATTCGTCACATGAAAGACATTTTTTTATTTTTTCCATCTGAAAACCACTATGTCATTACGTAGGCGGGTTTATATATTTAAGGCTTCGTTATCGCACAGGGCTAAAACGGCGTTTTTCAATCACTGATCTCCTTTATCATCAGGCCCATATCGGCTAATCGATACCTTTTCAACTTTTTAGCTTCTGTAAAGTGGAAAAAAGCCTTGTTAAAATCTATATTGTCAGCTAAAAGAAAGTGATCTTCTTTGAGATTTCTCCATGCTAGTGCAAACTCAAACATCATGGTCTCATAGGCATGTCCGCTATCATGAAGGAATATTCCGATATTCTCGGAAAGAGTTTCGAAGAGCCTAGGAAGCTCGTTGTAGGTGTTCCCTACTTTCAGCGTCCATCTCTCTCTAAGAGGGGACGGAACGGCCCATCCCGATTCCTTTCCTGGGGGAAGGACGGCACCTGTCTTTTCCTCATCTCTGATTTCATCTATATTCACAGGTAGGTCAATAGAGTACAGATGTCCCCTATCGGCGTCTTCCATAGCTTTCAAGATGATAGAAGAAGAAAATCCATTGCAGACACCGGTCTCGACCATGAGCTCTGGTTCGACATGTCTGATCAGATCGTAAAGTTTTTGTCCACTCTCCTCGCCGAGGATCGCCGGATGATAATCCTCGTATTCCGCAAATTCCTCATAGATGTTATCGGAGATACGATCTATGAAATCATCTATCTGATGAGATCTTTTTATCTCATATTCCTCTAACATTTCTCGGATCGAACCTTTCACTAGATCAACTCCTATTGGCTAACGGCCTTCTATTATTGATGTTCTCCATCAATCTTCAAGTATCTCTTTGTACTCCGGTATGACGTCATCGTCGAATGACTTCATGCCCTCGCTCGTCTTTAGGTGGTCCATCATGTCTTCTATCACGTCGAAGGGGATCGTAGCTATCTCGGCCCCTATCTCTGCACAGCTGCGTGCTTGTCTTGCTGTCCTTATACTGGCGGCGATTATCTTCGTGTCGAAGGAGTAGTTTTTAAATATCTCTTTGATCGACCAGACGAGATCGATTCCCGAGCGGATCCCCTGATCGTTGCCCCAGTCGTAAAGTTCCATAGTGGGTTCATCCTGATAGACGATATCCGATCGATCCAACTCGCTGATTCTCCTACGGAGTCCGGTTTCTCTTATCCTTTCGGTCAGTTCCTCAGGATAGTAGGTCCCTTTAGGATAGTCCTGACCTCTTTCGAGTCCGATCTGATTTCTAATATAGTCGTCTATCCTTCCCAAAAATGGACTGACATAATCTGCGCCTGCCTTAGCGGCCATCAAAGCTTGGTTGGGTTTCATGACCAACGTACAGTTCACTGGTATGCCTTTTTCGCTCAAAACTTTGATCGCCTTAACTCCTTCAAAATTATCGTCACCTTTATCCATAGCTGTGTTTATCGGTATCTTCACAACCACGTTATCGTTCACAGGATTGAACTTCTCGTAGAGAGTTTCGGCTTCTTTAATCATGCCTTCACTATCGACCTTCGTTGCCTCCAAACTAACCGGACCGTCAACAGTTTTCAATATCTCTTCTATGTGCTTTTCTAGTCTTATATCGCCCTTTGCTGACTCAACTGCACTCTTTATCAGGGAAGGATTGGTGGTGACCCCATCCAATATGCCCCAAGATTCTGCTTCTTTTATCTCGTCTAAGTCTGCGGTATCTACAAATATGTCCATTATATCACTCTCATAGAATTTACCTTCTTTCTAAAACATCATGTGCGCTCTCGACTATATGTTCTGCGGTCAATCCATACTTTTCCATCAACTCATCACTCTCACCGGATTCCCCAAAGACGTTCGGTATACCCACGCGCTTCATAGGTACGTGATAATCACTCTCGGAGAGCACCTGTGCAATGCCGCTTCCCATTCCCTGACTGACCACGTGCTCTTCGGCGGTGACTATCCCGCCGGTCTCTTTTGCCGATTTAACGATACTCTTTTCGTCGAGAGGCTTTATGGTGCTCATATTGAGAACTCTCGCATCGATATCTTCCTGCTTATTCAACATCTCCGCGGCTTTTAAACATTCTGAAACCATTATTCCGGTGCCGATCAAGGTCACATCAGATCCTTCCTTCAATACTGAAGCCTCGCCTATCTCGAAAGAGGTCTCTTCTTCGGTAACTATAGGAACGCTCGAACGTCCCATTCGAAGATAGAAAGGGCCTTCATTTTCGGATACTGCGAAAGTAGCCTTCCTGCTTTCATGATAGTCCGCGGGAGCGACAACTTTCATGTTAGGAAGTACTCTCATAAGAGCTATATCTTCTAGCATCTGATGAGAAGCGCCGTCACCACCTACCGTTATGCCCGCGTGGGTGGAAACTATCTTTACATCCAATTCCGGATAAGCAATACTTTGTCTAACTTGATCATATGCACGGCCCGTAGCAAAGACCGCAAAGGTGCTGGAAAAGACCGTTTTTCCAGATAGAGCTAGTCCTGCCGAAACTCCAGTCATATTCTGTTCCGCTATACCGGTATTGAACATCCTTTCTGGAAACTCGTCACCGAAGTTTGTCACTCTACAGGAACCGCATAGATCAGCTCCAACTACTACGATGTCATCTCTTTCCCTACCGAGTTCAACAAGGGCTTCACCATACGCATCTCGCTGCTTTGCCATTTCCCACATCAATAGTCACCTCCGTCGTTTTCTCCTAGAGCCTTTAAAGCCGTTTCTAGCTGTTCATCATTTGCAGCTTTTCCGTGGAATGCCAAAGAGCCTTCCATGAAAGGTACCCCTTTACCTTTTATCGTGTGAGAAACGATGATAGTCGGTTCACCATGTACCTCTTCGGCCCTATCCACTGCATCTACTATCTGATCCATATCATGTCCGTTTATCTCTAAGACGTGCCACCCAAAAGAACTCCATTTTGATATAATTGGCTCTATGCTCATGACCTCTTCTGTAGAGCCGTCTATCTGGAGCTTGTTCCTGTCGAGAAAAACGATCAGGTTGTCCAATTTGTTGTGACTCGCGAACATCGCTGCTTCCCAAATCTGGCCTGACTGTATCTCACCGTCACCGCAGATGGCAAACACCCTATATGACTCTCTATCCAACCTGGCGGCTAAGGCCATCCCCGAAGCTATGGACAAACCCTGACCGAGAGAACCAGTCGATGCGTCTACTCCTGGGGTTGTTTTTACGTGAGGATGCCCCTGAAGCCTAGAACCCAATTTTCTTAGAGTCATGAGTTCCTCTACAGGAAAATAACCGGATTCGGCAAGAACTCCATAGAGTGCTGGAGCGGCATGTCCTTTGCTTAGTACCAATCTATCTCTCTTCGGCCATTCGGGTTCTTCCGGTCTGTGATCCATGATTTCAAAGTAAAGTGCGGTCAAAATATCTGTAGCGGAGAGGGAGCCCCCGGGATGTCCAGAACCTGCTTCATGAGTACTCTTTACAATATGGACTCGAACTCTTCTAGCGATCTCTTCCAACTCTTCTACCCTTGACTCTTCTAATCCTGGCATCTGATATTAAACCTCCAAAACCTTTTCTTTAGTCTCTAATGGTGAAATAGATTAAGACTAATTATCTTTTTCGGAGACGAGCACTGCTTCCCCCTCTTTTAATCTAACCCTATCGTCAGCGAAAGCACCAACCACAGAGGGTAATAACTCGTGTTCTTTTTTCTTAACTCGTTCAGCTAAACTGTGGGGATCATCATCGTTTTTAACCGGAACACATCTCTGGTCTATTATAGGGCCACCGTCGACTTCGCTTGTTACAAAATGCACTGAACAGCCTGTCCTCTTCATCCCGGCTTCCAAGACTGCTTCATGAACTTTCTCTCCATACATACCTTCACCACCGAACAATGGGAGTAGAGCAGGATGTATGTTTATCATCTTTCCGTGATATCTGTCTACGAAGTCATCTGTCAATATCCTCATGTATCCAGCTAGCACTATAAGATCAGGGTCGTACTTTTCGAGAACATCTATTATCTCTTGCTCGTGTTCCTGCCGGCTCTTTCCCCTATGGTCTATTACATGGTGATCGATACCATGTTTTTTAGCCCGTTCGATGCAGTACGCGTCGGGGTTATTCGTTATCAGTAGTTTCACGTCCGCATCGATCTCACCAGATTCACTTGCATCGATTATAGATTGGAAGTCCGTTCCACCTCCAGAAGCCATTACTGCGACATCTATCATTTTATCGAGCATGTATCACCTTGATAATAAAAAAAGATTAGGATGGTAACTGCATCGAAAATAGAAAAACCTTTATTAGCTCTCGACAGGATAATGAATTAGAATTTCGAAGTTTATGAGAAAATCGAGGTGCTAATTTGAAGATTCTTTATGTAGATGACGATGAAGGCAAGAGGGAAGAAGCCAAAACTTTCTTAGAGAGTGCGATGGATGATTTTAAGGTCGATACTGCTTCATCAGTGAAATCCGGGATGGATAAATTAGAGGATGATGATTACGACGTAATAGTTTCTGATTATAAGATGACTCCAAAAGACGGATTGGATTTTCTTGAGGAATTGCATGGATTAGGGAAAAATGTACCTTTTATCATGCTCACCGCTAAGGAAAAAGAGGAAGTAGCAAAGAAGGCATTGAATTCGGGGGCTGATCGATATATCAGGAGGCAGGATGATCCAAAAAACCTCTACGAGTTCTTGAGTCGAGTTATAATCCAAGAGTTTGAACATTACGATGAAAAAAGGGAAAGACGGTTACACGAAACTTATTTCCAAGATCTATTTGAAAGCTCACCAGAGGGTATAGTTCTTTTGGATTCTGATGACAGAATAATCAAAGCAAATGAGTCCTTCGAAAAAATATTTCAGTATGATATTGAGGATATCAAGGGCGAAAAAATCAATGATCTTATAGTTCCGGATGACAAGAGAGATAAAGCTTCCTCCGCCTCTAAAAACGTACTCTCCGGCGATTCAATAAGGATGGAAACGCAAAGGGAAAGAAAGGACGGGGGTATGGTAGATGTTTCCATACTTGGATATCCCATAAAGTTCGAAGGGGAACAGATAGGGGTTTTCGGAATCTATAGAGATATAACCGACCGGAAAAAAAGAGAGAGGAAGATAAAAAATTTGTACCATGCCTTGAGCAAGATGGGAACTTGTGATTCCGAAGATGAAGTCTATGATTTCGTTTTGGATTCGGCAAAGGAAATTTTAAATTTCAAATCAAGCAGTATAATGATAGCTGAGGGGGACTATCTTGTTACAAAAAAGGTGATCGCTGAAAATGTAGAGGTGGGAGATAAAGAGCCGATAGATGAGGGTATTAGAGGACTCACTTATCAAAACAAGAAATCATACTTGATCGAGGACCTTGATGAACGGAAGGAAGCAAAACCTACAGATCCCGACTTCCAATCGGTAATCAGTATCCCCATAGGCGAGGAAGGTGTATTCCAGGCACTCTCATATCAAAAAGGTTACTTTGACGAGTTCGATCTAGAGATGGCCGAAGGACTTGTCTTTCACATGGAAAAGATATTAGAAATTATCAAAAGTAGAAGGGAACTACAGAAAAGTGAGGAGAAGTATCGGGCCATCTTCGAGTGTGCTGGCGATGCGATCTTCGTGATCAAAGATTTTGAATTGGTTGACTGTAACAGAAGGACTGAAGAGATCTTTAAGATAGAAAAAGAGGATGTCTTGGGTCATAATCCATGGGAATTCGCCCCAAAAGAACAACCCGATGGTAAAAATTCTAAAAAGTATGGCAAGAAGATGATAGAAGAGGCCCTTGCCGGAGAATCTAAATTTTTTGAGTGGGTCCTTGAAACCTTCGATGGAAGAAAATTGTATACAGAAGTCAGTTTAAACAAGTACGAAATCGATGAAGAAGAGTACGTGATGGCTGTCGTAAGAGACGTTACTGAACGGAAAGAAGCGGAGAGAAAACTCGAAAAAAGGAATGAAAAGATAAAAAAATTGCATGAAAAGGCTATGGATTTGGAAAGGTGTGAGAGTGAGGAAGAGATCTGTGAATTGGTGATTGAGGCTTCCGAGGAGATTTTAGATTTTTATGCCGGCAGCATCGATTTCGTAGAAGATGGTGAATTCGAAGTGAAAGCCACTATCAGAGGGGTTCAGGAAAAAGGTACCACATATCCTATAGAGGGTGTTGCTGGAAAAACATTTAGAAAAAGTAAATCATTTTTGATTCGAGATATGGATGAAGAAGAGGATGCTGTACCTAAAAGAGAGTCATATCGTTCGGCTATCAGTATACCATTCGGTGATATCGGGGTTTTCCAAGCTCTTTCGGAAGAGAAAGATGATTTCGATGAGAAGGACTTAGAGTTGGCCGAAATACTTGTGAATCATGCCTCCGAAGCTATAAATCGTCTAAGATCTGAGAAAGAAGTGAGAAGAAATAAGAGGAGATATGAAACTCTCTTTGAAGAGAATCCCGAAGCGATTGTTGATGTCGATGAGAATTTCAAAATCATCGCTGTAAATGAACAGTTCGAAAATCTTTTCAACTATAAAGAGAAGGAGATTCAGGGAAAATCTATTAAAGATCTGATAGTACCAGAGGACAAAATTGAAGAATCGGAAGAACTTGATGAAAAGTCTAAAGAAGGCTACTTTGAACATGAGACGGTGAGATTGACAAAAGATGGTGAAGAAGTGCATGTAGCGATCACTGGGAGACCTATAAAACAGGAGGGAAAAATTCATCATCTCGCTGTTTACAGAGATATAAGTGAGAGGAAAAAGGCGGAGAAAGAACTCGAAAGAAGGAATGAAAAGATAAGGAATTTGCATGATAAAGCTATGGAATTCGAGAGATCTAAAGGTGAGGAAAAAATCTGTGAATTGGTGATCGAGACCTCCGAAGAGATTTTGGACTTTCAAGTCTGCGGCATCGATTTTGTTGAAAAAGGAGAGTTCGTCCCCATAGCTTTTTCAAGTGAGATAGAAGATGGTTTCATAAAGAGGAAGGTTGAAGAAGCAGGCATCAGCAGGAAAGTATATCAAGAGAAGGAAAGTATATTGGTTAAAGATCGGAGAGAGATAGATTACTCTAAACCCGTGGTGAGTGATTATAGATCCTCCATCACTATCCCAATGGGAGATTTTGGTATCTACCAGGCATTATCGACGGAAGTCGGTAAATTTGATGAAGGAGATATGGAACTGGCTGAGATACTGGTCAACCATGCTACCGAGGCTATAAATCGTCTGAGGTCCGAGGAGGCTTTGAAAAATAAAAATAAGAAGGTAAAAGGACTACATGATACCGCAATCCAGATGGAAAGATGTGAAGAAGAAGAGGAAGTCTTTGATTTGACAGTTGAAGCGGCAAAAGAAGTCCTCGGCTTTTATGATTGTACTATCGCTATTGCAGATGAAGATAACGATGAGTTCACCATCAAAAAAACCTATAGAAGCGATGTGGAAGAGGGTGCAAAAATTCCTATGGACCTAGGATATCTAGGGGAGACTTTCAAAAACAGATCTTCCTACCTTACAGAAGACATCGTCAAAGATGAGATAGCTGAACCTGCTACAGACAAATATAGGTCAGCCATCAGTGTGCCTATTGGAGATATAGGCGTTTTTCAGACCATGTCGACTGAGAAGGAGGATTACGATGAAGATGACGTTGAGATGGCCGAGACTCTCATCTCTCACGTTTATCAGGCAGTCCAGAGGATAAAAGGAAAAAAGGACTTGGAGAAGAGTGAAAAGAAATACAGATCAATATTCGAAAATACAGGCACAGCGATGCTGATGATCGAAAAAGATGGAACGATATCTCTAGCTAATAAAAAAGCAGAACGACTTGTGGGATTTTACGAAGAAAGTATCGAAGGTGAAAACTATACTGAGTTCGTTGTGGAGGAAGACAGAGAACGGATAAAAAGAAGACACCATAAACGGTTGAAAGACCACGAGAATCTTCCTAATGAATACAATTTTCAGCTTTTAACAAAATATGATGATATAAAAGACATCCATATGATAGTGAACAAGATCCCGGGAACAGAGAAAATAATCACCTCCCTATTGGATATCACTGAAAAGAAAGGAATGAAGAGGACTAAAAATCAGTTAGAGAGTTTGATCCAAGATATCGAAGATGAATTCGAAAGGATGGAGACCTATCTGAATCTTTTGGAAAAAGATGAACTAGATAAGGGTCAGAAGAAAAACATAGAAAAAATCAAAGAAGTCATCGAAGAGAATAAGAATGTTCTCGACAAGAGGTGAGAGGAAAAAGCTTTTTTACACCTTTTTCCTGACAGAAGAAGGCTAAGAGTCAAATATATGCGGGGATAGCCAAGGGGTCAACGGCGAAGGATTGCTAATCCTTTGTCCCATCGGGACACGCGGGTTCAAATCCCGTTCCCCGCGCTTTTTTGTAAATTCCTATA
>JAGXLF010000059.1 GCA_018334835.1 Thermoplasmatota archaeon
TAGAAGGGCAAAAAAAGCCCCTATCGTATTAGCAATCATATCGTAAACTGTGTTTTGCAGACTCGGTTGTAAACTTGTTCCAAAGAAACTATCTACCAAAAACTCGAAGACCTCCCATAAAACACTGATCGATAATATAAAAGTCAAAACTAAAATTGGAATCATTATAATGGGGATGTTTAGGTTATCAAAGACGTCGTCTAAGTAGAAAAGATAGATAATAACAAGAGTTCCAACTATTATTCCTCCGATGAAATGGGTGAAAGGGTTCCACCATCCGAATATTTGTTGAAATCTTAAGGATTCACCCGCCGAATATAGGAACAATGTTGCTGATATCCAAAATTGAAATGAGGGAGATATCTTCACATTTAGAAATCGAGAATAAATCGGAGTGAATACTGATAATATAAAAGAAATCAAAGCAACTGGAAATCCCCAAAAATTTTCGATAACCAAGTTAAAAAATACAAAAAATAATATACCTATTTGAAAGATCTTTGAGCTAATGAGAAGCGAACGTTTTTTTTCATTCCAAAAATATAAATTTAAGAATTTTAAAAAATGAGATTTAAAATATTTTATGCTTAGGATGAATTCGGATTTCGCCTCTTCTATTATACTTTCATCCTTGTTTATCAATGAATTTATATTTAAATAGAAAATGTATATTAGCATTCCGAGTATCCCGAATAAGATTAAGACTAAAATCTCGTTCATCAAGTGGTAGTTACTGGACAAAAAAGTAGTATTTAAATATCTGTCGCTAAAAAACCTCACAATCCCCAAAATAGCTCCGGCACTTAACGTAAAGAGAAATATAAAAAATGAAGAAAAATAGAGGTTCGTTTCGAGCTCAGTATGACAGGTAAAATTTAAAATTATCATAAAACCTAAAATCGGGGCGAAAGCCGCAAAAGCTAAGTCGCCGAATAACCAAAATCTGCCGATATAAGGGGAAATACCAGAGATGCCCAAGACCAAAGGAATCGGAGTCCATTTAAAAATACGATGCTGGGTTTCATCCCTTCCTCTGATCTTCGAAGTCCAATAGATGAGCAATGTGTATATAAGACTAGTCAACATCCAAAGGAGATCAATTCTAACGGCGGAAAATACGATACCTATGACTCCGAATAGAATTGCGGAAGACAATAGGGGTCTGTTCTGCTCAGATGTTGTAAACGCCTTCATAACTTTTCTTTCTAAAATTAATTAGTAAATTACGGTAATATGATGTTTTTGGTAGAGATAGCTTTATTTAAAATCCTGTCCTCTACGTAAGAAGTATTCGCAGATTTGCCTCTGTCGATCATCAAGTGGATCCTTCCCCTGGAAACATAGTTAAGAAGCAGTAGTTATATGATAGAACGTGAAATGATATGAAGACTCAAGATTTGAAAGAAAGACAATTAGATCTTTGGAGAGGTGTGAGCAAGAACCCTACGAGGCTTTAGTCCGTAGGTGAATTGCTTTGATTCCACTTTCACTCACCTCTCCAGCACAATTATAAATAACAGTGCTTTCCGAGAACAGGTATATCCTGTTTGAGGATAAGTCCTGTTTCTTACGAGGAACTTGTTCCTCGAAGTGAAGGGACCATGTTCCTTCAATCTTAGAATTTTTCTGAAAATTCCAACAATCGATGGAAAACCCCTTTAGATTTTCCAGTAGAGTTGGTGTCTTACATCAAGTCAAGAAGCGCAGGAAACGAAGTTTCCATCTTTCCTTCGACTTCGAGAAATTTCCAATCCCTCATAATTCAGGACGGAGAGGAGGTTACAATGATATCTTTTTAGGATTAATCGGTTGATCAGCCCCGAGATGAGAGAGGGAGGGTTGAAAATGATGATAAAAAAGAAGCTTATCATAGTTCTTTCTCAATCTCATTTTTTGGGGCTAATCAACCAATATAACTATGTAATTACTAGTTAATATCCTTTTCCTTTCTTTTGCTCGAAAGTGAGATATTTCATGGGATTAGGATCATCCCTTTATTTTTGTGTGATAAAACCTGCTCCAAGCGTAATATACGATTACGACTATTATGACTCCTAGTAAAGTCAAGAAGAAGTATCCTATTACAACTCCTAACATCCAACCCCAGTAATATTTACGCCCCATATCTTTTCGACTTATATCCAAGTTCATCCAAAACAGAAGTATGATAGCTAAACCGAGGTTCAGGATGGTGTAAATCATATTGTTTGATGAAAGGTAGATTGTATATAGAATATTTGTTTGGGAAAAATGAGAGTGTTTTTGGGTCTCTTAAGGTCAAAAAGAGTGGTTTTTAATATGATTCCTTCTATTTACAATCAGTCACTGAATTGTGCAAACCTTTCCTTCGATAGAGGTCGATATTGTATGTGTAGATCGGAAGAATTCTGACCTCCCTTACCGAGTTGGAACGAGTGTTTCAAAAAAGTTTTGTTTCTTTGACAGTTGTTCGTCACTGTGGAGTATTAAGGCGAGCAGTACTCCAAAGATCATCACAGGAAAAGTAAATCCTGGGATTTCTTTTTCGTCCTCATCCTTTTCGATAGTGAACGACCCGCTGATATCGTGTGCACTCATCTCATGATCATCATATACGATTATCTGGATTTTTGCCTCATTTGTGTGGCTTTCTGGAACGGTCCATAAATAACTGCCCGTATCATTCAGATTTGTACCGATATTTGTCCATGAAGATCCATTGTCTAGAGTATACTTTAGGTCTATCCCTGTGATATTTCTGCTTCCCTTTTTTGTATGCCAAGTAATCCCTTCTTCACTATGGGGTTCCCATGATTCACCTCCTTTTGGAGTCTCCAATTCTACGGAAGGCGGTTCTTCTTCTTCAGCGAGGTGAGCTATCGTCCCGACAGCGTGACTCGTAAGCTTTGTTATCTGAGGTATAGTGAGCTTGTCTACAGTATCTTCTTCCGAATGATAGTGTGGGTTAAATTCAGTTTCTATTGATAAAGTTGCATCATATCCTTCGTTCCAAAAACTAGAGTGGTCGGAAGCGGTTAAATTACTATCATATTCATAAGTAAAATTAATGTCTATATCATAGCTTTTGGCAACCTTAGATTTGTAATCCAGCATCCAATTGGATTGTGTATTTGCATGATGCGTTATGGCTAATCCATCCTCTTCATATCCAACCATGTCATAATTGAATTTCCCTCTGATATCCTCTTCTGTTGGATCTATATTGGAAGCGTAATGGGAACTGCCGTGGAGCCCCAATTCTTCTGCGCCCCATGCGGCGAATCGGATCGTTCGGTTGAATTCATATTGAGACAAGATTCGAGCGGCTTCAAGGATCAGTGCTATCCCGCTGCCGTTATCATCAGCTCCCGGAGCGGATTTATTCTCTTCATCCGAGTTGATGCTGTCCAGGTGGGCTCCGATTATGTAAGTTTCGTCTTCTAATCTTGGATCGGATCCACTGAGTTCTGCTATCACGTTCGAACTTTCACCTTTTGAGTAGGTAAAATTTTGTCTGAAAACGTCTAACCCGAAGGAATTCAACTTATGAGAT
This sequence comes from Thermoplasmatota archaeon, assembly GCA_018334835.1. Lineage (GTDB taxonomy): Archaea > Thermoplasmatota > Thermoplasmata > Halarchaeoplasmatales > Halarchaeoplasmataceae > Natronoplasma. The sequence goes on from JAGXLF010000059.1 coordinate 3,533, forward strand.
GTCCAGTTCACCGCTTTTTCAAAACCTAACGTGCCGTCTCTTCTTGTTCTTATTCCGTCTTCGTTTTCAAAGTTCTGTAGTGTATCGATATAATCGTATATGTTAGAGTCTTCAGTCTCGTTCATCATCTGATGGATAACTGGGTCATACCCGGAAAAAAGGGGTCCCTCGTTAATTTGCTCTCCGGCTTCTAGTGACTCTATTAAAGAAATCTCCGTTTCATCCTCTATAGATAAAAAATTGACTGTCATCATGGAAAAAGTGGAAGAAAGGATAAAGAACACAAATAAAATAACGAAGAGTTTATTACATCTATTTCGCATTTTAAGCCTCTTTATAGGTAAAATCAAAATAGTTGATGATAAAGCTTTGGAAAGATCATAAGATAGATACTTAGCAAATAACGCCTGTTTGAGGATTTCAAAAATAAATAATGGGAAAGGGGTTCATCACAACCCTTTATTTTACCGCTTCTTCTTGTGGTAGATCAGCACAGCAAAGATAACGCCAACTGGAAGTAGGATGAACGTGAATCCAGGCATATCTAATATCGGTTGTGAAACGGTAATTTTACCAGAATGTGAATCGTTGTTACTCTCTAGTAGTAGACTCAAGTCAGTTGAGAACTCGATGAACGACGAGAGAACATCTACCTCACTGGTATCATAGGTAACCGTATTGTTCCATTCATCCCCTGGTTCGAGAGTGACATCTTCATCTCTGTTGATCTCTTCATCTTCTACGCTGAGGACCAAGTCCTGTGTATCTGTTTCGTTTCCTGTGTTAGTGACCTTGTATTCTATGGTTACTTCATCTCCAAGTTCGACTTCTTCGTCGTAGTCAATGATCTCAACTTCAAAAAATGCTCCATTCTCATCTTCAAGTGCTTTATATTCCCCGACTGCCGTTTCTCCTCCTACGACCAGCGATCCGCTTAGAAGTAGGAGAAAACTGAGCGCTATAGTAAAAGCTTTTTTATTCATTTTTTTCACCCCCTTTGAAGGTTATAAACCAAGTATAGTTGTTGCCCTATATATATTCTACTATTATAATTATAAAATAAACAATATGTAGTATTCTCTAGATTAAAAACCCTCCTCTAGGAATCAAATAAGTTTTTAGAGTAAGAAATAAAAAAGTAAAGTAAAATTCCGATATTGACATATACCAAGACTTTGTTGTATAGATTGAGAAAATAGATGAGGGGTATATGAAAGGAATCGTGAAATTTTTCGATCCGTTGAAAGGCTACGGCTTCATCGAACCGGATGGAGATAGAAACGATCATTTCGTACATCGTAGTGAGTTAGCGGAAGGTGTATCTCTTGACAAGGGCGATCGGGTAGAATTCAAAAGCGAAAAAGGTGAGCGTGGATACCAGGCACTGAACGTAAAGAAAATAGATTGATCGGCCCATATCTTTCAAAGATACATTTTTGAATAAAAGGTATCTTTTTGTTTCAACCTCTTTTTCTCTTTTTAGCTCTTCTAATCCATCTTTGACTTTCATTCTAGAAGGAGATTAAGTTGGCTTCCTCTGTAAATCAACCATTGTCTTTATATATATAGAACAATATGATATGATTAGTGGATGTTTGTGAACGTGGGGCAAAAATGCATTCATAAGATGGTAAATAAATACTCTAAATTTTCTGTTGTAGTATCTATTATCATCATCTTATGTCTAGCAAACCTTGGGATATCCTTTTTTTCAAGCGGGAGAGGTGAAGGGACTCACTCCGGAGGACTTAACTCGGTGACATCTCCTGAGAATTTGGAAGTTGAAGATTATTTAGCAGAGAAAACTGAAGAATTTGTGGAAAACGGGATATTCGAGGATGGTTATGACCCTTGGGAATTGATTAATGAAACTAATGAAGGCGAAGCAAGATGGGATGAAACGGAAACAAATACTACTGACGGAAGCGGTTCAATATACGTTAGGGCAGAACAAGAAGGTGATGGAACCTCAGAACAAAAAGCTTATTGGGAACAGGATATCGGTCCGACCGATAGCGCGATAACGATTAATGCGGCAAGAAGAAAGAATATCACGTTCACAAGGAAACACCCTGACTGTAATGTTAGTATTTTAGTAGAATTACTCGTTTATGACACAGGGACGGAGACATGGGAAACAATATATGGGGATAACAAAAGTGAAAACTCAGGATGGCTAGAATTTGGTCCCGATGCCATCTATACACCAAAAGGTGAAGTAAATGCAGTTAGAGCTAACATGTCCGTCCAAGCTGAAGGTGAGACTCTTGGTGGAGATAAAAATATATCAGCATCGGGAGAACTTTGGATGGACGATATCAGTATCAGACCAACTCAAGAGTTTGAACTCACGGTGGAAGAGCCTGATAGAGGATATAATGAGATCTACATTAATGGAACTGGGTATGATGAGACCTTTAAATGGCCTTATCGGAAGAATTTCACAGAGGGTACGGAAGTTGAACTAAATGCTACATCTGAGGAGGGTTGGACCTTTAAAAATTGGACTGTAAACGGTGAAAACTATTCAGGAGAGAATGGAATTACATTGACGATGAATGAAAACAAGACGGCTCAAGCAAACTTCGTTGAAGAAGCTTTCTTTGAAGTGATGATAACCAATCTAACGGATAACGATGAATTTAAAGAAGGTGAAAAGGTCACTATTAATTATACAGTGAGTAACATCGGTGATTTGACAGATACTCAGGACATAGAGTTTACGGTAGTGAACGAAACAGGAGAGAAAGTCAACGGAAAAATAAATCAGGATATAACTCTCGGAGGGGAAGAAAGCATTCACGAATCTTTTGAGTGGCAGACAGAAGAAGGAGATAGAGGAGAATACGACCTTATAGTCGCTAGTGAAGATGATACTGACGAAGTCACGATAACCGTCTTAAAACCGGCTTTCTTCGAAATCACTATAGTTGACTATGACGAAGAAGTGATTGAAGGCGAGAATTTCACAGTTAACTATAAAATGAATAACACTGGCGACGTTGAAGATACTCAGAATATAACGTTCTTGGTAAATGGTGATTTGATAGATACGGAAGAAAATATAAATCTTAAAGGAGGCCAAGTTCATGAAGGTGAGTTCATTTGGAATGCAGGGAGTCCAGGTGAATACGAGCTTACAGTCGCTAGTGGAGATGATACTGATGATGTAAATGTAACTCTAATCTCGGAACATGCATATTACGAAGTGAAGATAATCGAACCAGAAGATATGGATGAATTTGAGGAAGGTGAGGAAGTCATAGTAAATTACAATGTGACGAATTACGGAAACGAAGAAGGTAATCAGACAATATATTTATACGTAGATGGGGATCAAGTTGACGCAGTAGAAGATATAGAGCTCGAAAAGAGAGATTATCACAAAGGTGAGTTCACCTGGACTGCTGAAGAACCATATGAAAATCGTACTCTCACGGTAGAGAGTGATAATGATTCTGACGAAGTCACGATAACCGTCTTAAAATCGGCTTTCTTCGAAATCACTATAGTTAGCTATGACGAAGAAGTGATTGAAGGTGAGAATATCACAGTGAACTATTCAGTGACGAACACTGGTCACGTGATAGATACTCAAGATATAGAGTTCTTTGTAAATGATGACCTGGTAGATACGGAAGAAGATATAACTCTTAAAGGCGGTGAAGTCTATGAAGGTGAATTCATCTGGAAGGCAGAGAGTGCGGGAGAATACGAGCTGAAAATTGCAACTAGATCTGATAATCATCAGGAGGATAGCCGATCTTTTGAAGTGACCTCAAAGTCAGATGGATGGCTTCCTACCTGGTGGCCATTTTTGATACTTATCGCAGCCGCTTTTATCGCGATGACCGGAGGCATTCTATACAAAAAACGCTCGTCCACAGAAGAACCGATAATCGAGGAAGTATTTTTGATAAGTCAAAGGAACTCCATGCTAATATTGCACAACACCCGACGACTTCAACCTGATAGAGATAGTGACATAATCGCTGGTATGTTCGAAGCTGTTCAGAACTTTATCGAGGATTCTTTCCAGGATACGGAAGATTGGGAGTTGAACAAACTGGAATTTGGAGGTAATAAGATCGCTGTCGAACGGGGCGAGCACGTTTATATGGCTGTAGTCTATGAAGGAGAGTTGGGTGAAGAGAAAATTCAGGAGCTAAGAGATTTTATCGAAAAGGTCGAGGAGAGATTTGGAGAAAAATTAAAAGAATGGGATGGCGATAGGAATGAACTCAGAGGTTTAAAGGATATGACTAAAGATCTTTTTTCCTAATCCTATATTTCCGAAGTTCACGAATCCTTCTTATACTTCTCGATCAGTTTTTTGACGGTGAAAGCGAACTTAGAATAGTCGTTCTCTTCGTACCATTCGATCATCCTGTCACCAAATTCTAATGTTTTTTTCTCTGTGATCTCTTCATCGAGTGAAAACTTATCGATTCCGCTTTGATGGAGAAGTTTATCTAGAGTAAGGAAAGGCATATCTCCGAACTGCGACCCGTAGGCGAGAAGATCTGACATAAGTTTTTTTGGCTCGTCTATAGTCCTGTGCATAGCAACGATATTTTCTTCATGAGTCTCAGGAGAACACTGAAGATACCTTGTTCTGAATCCGAGTTCTTTGAACACGTCCTCAACATTTTCACCAGTCTTCGCAGAGGTGAAGAAGATGTTATCGAAGTACTGGGATGCATTATCTCCGACTTCTTCTCTAGTGAGCTCTTGATCTTCTAGATCGACCTTGTTAACTGCTAAAGTGACAGGTGCATTATCCGCAGCTAATTTTCTATACTTCGGTAACCAATCATCTATAAGTTTATACAAGGTTTCTTCCCTGGTACAATCCGCAACTGCAATTGCTCCAGTGGATTTTTCAAATGCCATATTCCGAACGCTGTCAAAACCAGAATCACCCATTATATCATAAATGACCAGCTTCACTTCTGAGCCAGTGACTGGAACTTTCTTCGTGTATACGTTGGTCCCGACAGTCTTCAGGTATTCCTCTCCAAAAACATCTTTGACAAACCGAAGGATCAAAGAAGTCTTACCCACAGCAGATTCGCCTAGAAGGTTCACCTTCCTCTTTATATCTTCATTCATCACTTTTCTCCTTTGGACCTATGCCTTTCTCAGTATGTATAATAATTGAGAATAAATATTTAAACTTTGGTATTTGTTATCTGTGTAGAAAATCTTCCAGAAGTTCAAGAATCTTCCTTATACCTCTCGATCAGTCTTTCGACGGTAGAAGCGGACTCATGATCTTCGTTCTCTTCGTACCACTCCATTATCCTATCACCGAATTCTAATGTCTTCTCCTCCGAGATCTCTTCCTCAATTGAAAACTTATCGACCCCACTATTATAGAGGAGTTTTTCCATGGTAGGGTAGGGCATATCTCCCAGTTGCGATCCGTAGGCGAGAAGGTCCGACATCAGTTTTTTTGGTTCATCTATAGTCTTGTGCATCGTTACGATATCTTCTTCATTCCTCTCAAGAGAACACTGACGATACATGGTTCTGAATCCGAGTTCTTTGAACATATCCTCAATGTTTTCACCGGTCTTCGCAGAGGTGAAAAAGATGGTATCGAAATAGTGGAGTGCATTATCCACGACTTCTTCTCTAGTGAGCTCTTGATCTTCTAGGTCCATCTTGTTGACCGCTAAGATGACAGGTGCATTACGCACGGCCGATTTTCTATACTTCGGTAGCCAATCATCGATCAGTTTATACAAGGTCTCTTCCCTGGTACAATCCGCGACTGCTATAGCTCCTGTCGATTTTTCAAATGCCATGTTTCGAACGCTGTCAAAACCAGAATCACCCATTATATCATAGATGACCAGTTTCACCGTTGAGCCGGTGACTGGAACCTTCTTCGTGTATACATTTGTACCGATGGTCTTCAGATATTCATCTCCGAAAACATTTTTGAC
>JAGXLF010000060.1 GCA_018334835.1 Thermoplasmatota archaeon
AGTTTTTTGATCCTGTACGTTTACAATGAGATCTTTCCAGAAGTCATAGAAGATAAGATAGAGGAAGTCAAACAAGAGGATGATGCCTAATCATTATATAAAACCGATATCCTATTTTGTTCAATGGGAAAAATAGACGGTGAAGATTACTATTGTGGTAAAAGATTTGCTCCGAGAAGTTCTACTCGAGAGAAACGGAGAGGGAAAAAAGGAACTTCTTACATACAAAGAGTGATAGTTTTGTTAATCGCTTTCTTGATCTTAACTGCATTATTTTTAGGGCCAATAATGGATTTCTTTCATGGCCCGTGGGGTGTTGGAAGGGTATACCCGGAAAAAGCGGATTACACAATTGGGAGGAGGATAAGTATCGGGAACGTTGGAACTGATTCATTAGATTATAATCTAACATTGGCTGTACCTTATAACATATCGGGAAATAACATCCAATATATAGATAATATAAATTGGAATATTGAACCTGAGATCCATCAGAAATATGGGTCTGATTGGAAATCTTGGGATCGTGAAATAGATTATAAAGGTTCAGAAGAGATACAGATAAATTATTCCGTGAGAACTACGACCGTTCCCTGGGATTATTCTGGAAAGGAATCGGGAACGGTCGACGATATTTCAGAAAATTTGAAAGATCAGTATAACAAAAATCAATGGAATGTAAAAGACAATGATGGGAATCGTGTTGATCGGAATGATGGTGATGATCGATTAGATGTGATGATCGAACCAAATCACCCTGTAATCAAAGAAAAAGCTGAAGATATCGTACAAGGTGAAGACAACGTGTATGATAAATCAAGAGCGATTTATGATTGGATAAATGAAAATATTGACTATGAAATAGGGGAAACTGAGCGTTTGCCCAAACATGCGATCTGGGTTCTAGAGAGCGGGACAGGCGATTGCGACGAGCAATCTTTTCTGTATGCTTCGCTTTCAAGAGCAGTAGGGATACCTGCTTGGATGGAACTCGGCGTGCTTTACGACCGTGTAGGTCAGAGATGGGGAGCACATGGTTGGATAAGAACAAAATTTGTCTCTGAAGATGGTTCGGGTGGATGGGTTAACATAGATCTAGTGAACGATCAATTTTATTTCCGAGATGCCCTTCGATTTACGAGTTGGGTAGATGATGGAGCGGAAGGACATCTAGAAAATTTTTATTATTATATAGAGTATAAAAATTCTTCAATAAAGATTGAAAATGATTTTAAAAATATTAGAATGGGAACAGAAGGAAGGATAGTTTCTGAAGATGGTTGGGCTATACCGGGCTTCGGTAGGTGGATTGCAGTTCCAGCTGTGATAATTTCCACTCTTATTTATAGTAAAAAAGCTGACTTTTCACATTACTAAAGACTCTTTTACAATTCATCCTAGGTATAAGAATTTTGATGGGGACTATAGGGGTTTCCTGATAGATCCAGTCGTAAGTGGGCGGGCTATTTTTGCCTCTTAAAACACCGGTTGGAAATAAGGCATCAGATTAGAAAAGTACGAGAGGTATAAAACCAACCCCCGTATAATCTAAGGACCAACCTTTAGATTCGGCTATGAGAGGACTTATAGAACTCCATGCATACTCGTAAGGACTTACTAAAGCCATTGCTAAAAACGCAGCGATCAAAACTATCCATCTGCTGTACCCTAAAATTTCTTTGTCTGTTTTTTCAGAAATAGATGATCGTAGATATGATAGGATTTGTAAAAGATTTTCGTTTATGATATTTTTTGGTAGTAGCTACGTTGAGGTGTGTATCGTCTGTATTATAGGATATATTGAAAAACCTTGCCTGTCACATAGGTCAAACCTATCGCCAAGAAAAAGGCCGAGATCCATGCAAATCCGGTGAAACCGATTTTTTTCTTGCTTGTATTGGACTTACCAACCACGAGTCCACTTCCTATTACCGAGGCGATGATCGCTTCATTAAAAGAGATAGGAATTCCAAATAGTATCCCGATCTGCGCTAGCAAAGCAGCGGTTCCCAATGCAGCAGCAGAACGTCTTGGACCCACGTTAGAGTATTCAAAAGAAACGGCATCTATTATCTTTGGCGAGAAGATCCAAGCACCGATCAGTATAGCTAGACCTCCAAACAACAATAACGCTATCATCGGATAACCGAGACCTTGAAGGGGTCCTACGGCTAGTCCAACGGAATTAGCACCAGCATTATATGCTACAAAGAGCCCCATCAAAAGAGTCAGATATCTTATTGGTTTCTTTGATTTTTCTTTTGACAGGTAATGTCTCAATGTCTTTGAGACAATGTATCCTATTCCGATAGCTAAGAATGGAATTATCAGCCAATACCCCGCGACCCTTAATATAGAATTCATTTTGAGATCGTTACCGAAGCTGAATGCACTCCCGATCACTGCCCCTACCACGGTGAACGCAGTGGGCATAGGATATTTGGTGATGACGCTAGCGATCACCAAGATAGATGCGATAAGCAAAATAGTGAAGGCTTGTAGATTTTGTATCTGCCCATGTATTAATCCAGAGCCGATCGTGTTGGTCACGCTTCCTCCTTGGACTATTGCCCCTATACTTGCGGCTATCCCTGCTAGCAAAGCAGATTCTAAGATTCCAAATATACCTGAGGAAGTGACCGGACCAAATGCAGGAGGTACAGAAGAGGCACCGATAGATATACCGGTAAATATAGCCGCTACGAAAGCTAAAAATACGATTACTTCAATCATTTAACCACGGGTAGACAACTAGATTTTTCATTTCGCATGGTTTTTGGTCTGTCAAATCTCCAATTTTGAAAATGTTATCACTTATTTTGAAAAAAATATCCTTTTCACCAACATGCTTAGAAGTTTTTATATAATGATCCATGATTGGTGGGAAGTAAAATGCAGCGTATATTAAAAACTTTCTTGTTTGGCATGAATAGGATGTTTATAAGTTAAAACCCCAATTAACCGCTTCTTCATTCGTAGATGTGCACAGGCTTTTCATCTATCTTTGAGGTACTAAAGTAAGATAGTGAAAATAAAAGATAAAGTTAACATAGATGATACCCTCAATCATCACAAAATTTTTTATCCTAATAGATTATTATGGTAGAGAGGAAAAAGATGTCCGTTGAGGAAGAAAAGGAAGCTTTAGGGAAATTGGTCCAAAAATTTAAGAAAAAAATCGATGAAGACGAGTCTCTCAAAGAGAAGATGAAGGATTTCCAAAGAGATATTCAGGTCGATTTTGATTCAGGTAATCAGTACAACATGAGTCTAGAGGATGCTGAGGTAAGCGAAATTAGAGAGGGGCCTATCGAAGATTCCGATATCACTTTAGCTACAGATGTAGACACACTTGAGGATTTATTAGAAGGAGAAGTAGGTGCTATGCAGGCCTACGCTAGCAACAAGATTAAAGTCGATGCTTCTCTCACCGATATGTTGAAGTTCAAAAAGCTACTCTAACTGTAGAACTTTACTTTATCTGGAGGGTGTTTCATGAACTCTCTCAATAAGGTTGTAGCATAGGTTCCTTTATTTAGACTGAAGTTCAATTTTAACGCTTCCCCTTGTAATCCCCATTCAAAGTCCTTCACCGGAGCGAATATATTCCTCCTGGTCCCGGTCGAAGAGATGGAGGAGATCTCAGGGATTATAAAATCTTCTTTTTCGATATTTTCCTCCTCGATAATTTTTTTCTCGATATCTCCCTGTTCTCCATCGGAAAACTCGGATTTATGGCCGTAGAGCGGGGCACTTACGAAAGCCTTTCCCTTCTTAACCATCTCTGAAACTTTGGAAAAGTTGCGCTCCTTCACTTTAACTTTGGTGTCTTTATTTGGCAGTCCATCTGAATCAGCTGGCAGTATCACATCTCCCAACAGAGCATCGTTAAGAGGTAAGTTTCTCTGGAGTCGGAGGGAAACCATCTTGTTGAACAGATAGGACTGGTATGCATGAACGAACATCATGAGAAGATTATGTGGTAGAGTTTTGAGAGCTGAAACGAAATCTCCGGGATTGTCCTTGAGATCTCTCAAAATTCCTCTTTCAAAGGTTAATACTCGTGGGTAAATTTTGAGACCTTCCTCTGGGTCCCAATTTTTCTCTAGAGAATTTCTTGCCTCGTAACAACTTTCTTCCTCTCCCTTTTTTGGAGAGGCTACATATTTTTTCACAGCTCCTTCGAAATCTCCCTTTAAGATCTTTCTACCGACGATATGAGTTATCGGCCGCATCGTCCCGAAGCGCTGGACTCCAAACCAGTTAGGAAAACCTCCTTCTTTTTCTATCTTTTTTCCTACATCGTCCGCTCTATCGAGAGCCTTTTCTGGTTCTACAGACATGTCCCTTATCAGTATCTCAAATTGATTTCTTTTGTGAGCTCCCATCCTCAAAGAGCGGTGAGAGGTAAAGGCATCTTGGATTTCCAATTCTTTTATATTTAAATCTCTTAATTTTTCGGGATGACACTTGAAAGACATCCATTGTGTGGTGATAGCTCTTTTGTCCTTCGTACCGCAGAAATCTATCTTTTTTCTGTTTATATTCAATTCATCGGAGAGTCTTTTCACTAATCTGTTAGTCTCCCAGTTTCTAGACCAAATCTTCGCGATGGTATATTCTCCTTCACTCTCTTCAAAAAGGTCGATTTCTTCTTTTACCCTGAAGTCTTCGGGATATTTTTTCAGTTTACCTCCCACACCTGGGGCATCGGTGAAGAAGCATTCGAGTCCCACTTTTTTTTCCATTACCACTTCACCGGTCTATTTTATCATTTATCTTCTTCCTCTTCAAATATTTCAGAATATATGTTTTCTAAATCTTCCTGAAATGATTTTGATATATCGATCAATATCTGTTTAGGATCAGTTCCTTCCGTGACCTCTACTTTCAGAATGGGATCATCCAACTCTTGATGTTCTACCGAGTAATCGGCAGTAGTGACCTTCTCCTCTTTCACCAACTGTTCTATCAGTGGGTACATCACGGTGTCGTCTGCATCTTTGATCTTTATTTCTAACGTCGTATCAGTCTTTTCTAGTATTTCGAAATCCATATCTATATCCACCTTTTTAAACACGAATCGGGACTATTGAAGTTTTTACTATTATTTAAGGTATTTGTCTACCATCTTGATCGCACAGACATCTCCGCACATCGAACAAGCCTCTTCTTCGGTCGGATTTTTTTCTTCTCTATATCTTTTTGCCTTTTCGGGATCGACGACCTTATCTAATGTCTTTTCCCAGTCTAACTTTTGTCTCGCTTGGGATATCTCATCGTCTATCTCCCGATCTATTCCATTAGCCAAGTCTGCAGCATGTGCGGCGATTTTAGATGCGATGACTCCTTCTTTGACGTCTTGGACATCAGGTAAACCAAGGTGTTCCGCTGGAGTCACATAGCACAAAAAATCTGCTCCTTTATATCCAGCAAGGGCCCCACCGATGGCGCCGACGATATGATCGTATCCCGGGGCGAAGTCCGTTACTAGCGGACCGAGAACATAGAAGGGTGCTCCATCACATATTTCTTTCTGCATCTTGACATTCGTTTCTACTTGATCTATTGGTACATGTCCCGGGCCTTCGACCATTGCCTGTATTCCTTTCTCTCTAGACCTTGAGACCAGCTCACCGAGAGTTATTAGTTCTTGTACTTGAGGTATATCCGTTGCATCGGAAATGGAGCCGGGTCTAAAGCCGTCTCCGAGACTGAGAGTTAGATTGTATTCTTTTGCCATCTCGAGAAGATAATCAAATTCCGAATAGAGTGGATTTTCCTCCTCATTGTGGAGTATCCAAGCAGTCAAAAAGGAACCTCCTCGACTGATTACATTCGTCAATCTGCCACTCTGCTTGAGACTTTCTACGGCTTTTTTTGTAACACCACAGTGAACAGTGATAAAATCGACACCATCCTCTGCATGTTTCCTGATCCCGTTGAATATATCGTCCGAACTCATATCGACTATAGCGCTCTCTCTAGCGAGAGTCAGCCCACATTGATAGATCGGAACAGTTCCAAATGGAAGATCAGTGTTTTCAATCAGTCTATTTCTGATCTTATCTATATCTCCTCCTGTACTAAGGTCCATGACTGTATCGGTCCCATACTTTTCTGCAATTTCCATCTTTTTTATTTCCTCATTGATATCACTGTGATCCTTCGAAGTACCTATATTGACATTGATCTTAGTTTTCAATCCTTCTCCTATAGCCGTTGGTTCTGGATCATGACGTGGATTGTAGGGTATGACAGCTTTTCCCTTTTCCACAAGTCGGGCTAGTTGTTCTGCTGAGATCGGTTCTTTTTGAGCCGCAGATCTTACAATCTCTGGGATACCGCCTTCACACTCTTTAGGTAGGGTCATCATCTATACTATGAGATAAGGGACTCATAAATCTTTTTTTACATAAATACTAATAAATAATATGTCTTGTTCGCTCATTTAAGTATCGATCTTTTTCAGTTTCGCTTCTCAGTTCACCGATACATTGGATACTTTTTCCGGAATTTCTTCTTGAGTTTTTTCCTCAGTTTTTTATCTATCTCTTCCTGTTCCTCTAGAGGATATCGGAAGGGCTTTCCCTGATTGAAAGGTCCTAGCATCACGTACTCTTTCTCATCTACATTTTTCGGCAAAGTCGGTTTTTTCCTCATCTGTTGCTGGATCAGTTTTTTCTTTTTATTTTGATCTTTAGAATGAGAAAGTGATTCAAAGAAATTTTTCAGTTCGTCTTCTTCAAACCGTCTAAAACCGAAATCGGGGAGTTTCTTCTCGAGTTGGTCTCTTTCTATGCTGATTTCTGTCCCCAATCCTAGAGGATTATTGTTGTATATGGAATCGACTTTGATGAAGTAACCCATGTCATCGTGAATAACATAGATGTTGTAAAAATCATCGGATCTATCAGTCCAGAAACTCCATCCTTCAGGATTTTCTCTGTAATCTTTCATGAACTTCTCCATTATATCGTCGATGTTTTTCATGTATTATCCTTCCCACTGACAATGACTCCATTTATAGTTTTTCACTTTTATTCAACGAGATACTTCTAATGTTTAGAGATTGTCACATAAGAAATGCATCGGGATTTTCGCTCATGTCTATGAAGTTGTTCGCCGCTTCTTTTAATTCTTTAGAAGCACTCTCTTCGAAAGCCATCACTTCGACTCTCACGCCTTCCGCTTGGAGATGATATACCAGATGAGTAAAATCACCGTCTCCAGTCACTAGCACTACGACGTCGAGTTTATCCGCGATCTTCAGAGCATCTATAGCTATACCCATATCCCAATCTCCTTTTTTAGCCCCACCGTAGTACTCTTTGAGTTTCTTTTTCTTGACCTCGAAACCTATGCTTTCGAGCGTTTCGAAAAAGTTCTTTTCGTCTGGAGTTTCAGATTCGATAGCATAAGCTATCGCTCTAATGACCTCTCTGTTCTGCTGTGCTTTGTTCAAAAGGGATTCGAAGTCGACCTTGTTACTGTATACATTTCTCGCGGAGTAATACATGTTCTGAACATCAACGAATATACCGACTCGCTGGTCTTTATATATTGAAACCATCCTTATTTCACCTATATTAATTATTTTTTATTCTCAAACACTACGATACTCTCACGTGATTTAGTATTTTTGATTCAAGTCATTTGAAATATTACGAAAGATTTAAACTACTACTTTCTCTAACTATTTGCAAGAGATGTGATATCATGATATCTAGAGAAGAAGCGATCGAGATGATCCACGAGAATATAGATACCGAAAATCTGAAAAACCACATGTTTGCAGTAGCCCAGATAATGAAGAGACTTGCAGAAGAGCTTGATGAGGATGAAGAGAAGTGGGAATTACTCGGTCTTGTTCATGACTTGGATTATGAACAAACTAAAGACGATCCGGAGAAACACGCACTGAAATCGGCGGAGATGGTGGAAGGAAAAGTACCTGAAGATATATTGAGAGCGATCAAAGCACACAATCACGAGCACACTGGTGTAGAACCGAAAAATGATATGGAATACGCTATCCACGCAGCTGACGCTGTCTCAGGTCTTATAGTCGCTACAGCATTAGTCATGCCAAACAGCAAACTGGAAGAAGCTAGACCGGAATCAGTAGAGAAAAAATTCGACGATTCTTCTTTCGCGAAGAACATCGATAGAGATAGGATACTATACTACGAGAAACTCGGTCTGGAAAGGGATGAATTTTTAGAATTATCATTGAAGGCTCTTCAAGAGATAGACGAAAAGCTTGGGCTGTAGAGGAGATATGAAGAGAGAAAAGCCGAGTGAGGAAGAATTGGAAGATATTTATCAAAGGTTTGGAGATCCAGAGATAAAAGAAGAAGAGATCATTTTATCCACTCTGAAATATCAAGGAGATTATCCAGAGTGCAAAGGCGAAGTCGCGCTTTTGATCAGAAATAAAGGCAAGATAGTGGGCATAAAACATCAGGGAGGCGAGAAGTTCGTACTACCTATGAGAAGAGTCTGGAAAGATGAAGAGATCATAAAGAAAGCGGAAAGAGAGGCCAAAGAAAAGACAGGTTTTGAGATCGAGATAAAATCTTTAAAGGAGATAAGGAAAGTCAGGTTCGAGTTTTCCAATGAAGAACTCGAAAGATGGCATTTTCTTTTTGAGGCTGAATCTATCGGAGGGAATTTAGAACCAGAAGATATGGAAGGAATTGAAGAAGCGAAACTTCTAGAAGAAGAATGGTACTGGAATAACGGGTTTTATATTATAGGAATATGAGAAATCTACACACAAATATAAATAAAACAATGTCATAGCTCGGTTTCATAGGTAGTGCGGATCAATCACAAGACATATTCATCAAAGAACTTCCGGAGATATCCACTGAGCCGGCATCTTTAGGTTTGTTTGGATTAGCTGTAGCAGCTCTGGTTATTGGGGTCACATATTCAGGTCTAGCGGACGGAACAAACACAGCTCTTTTGATACCCTGGGTTTTATTCTTTGGAGCTATCGCACAATTGATAGCTGGAACCGTTGAGTTCAAACGTAACAATATATTTGGAGCTACAGTTTTCACCTTTTTTTCTATGGCGATGTTCTCTATCGCTTTGACAGCATATATCAATGCATTCACTGATGTGACTGTAGATACAACTCATTATGCGGCTGGACTTGTCGCAGTGTTAGTTTTCTTATTGATTGTAACCGTTGCGTCGATGATGACAAACAAGGTTCTGTTTTCTATAGTGGTTGTTGTAGACTTAGCGGTACCTATCTTAATAGCTCACTACCTTTGGGGATATTTTGGCGTGACTGCCGGTATATTTTTAATCTTAACATCTGCACTTTCTTTCTATGCCGCAGCGGCAGTATTA
>JAGXLF010000012.1 GCA_018334835.1 Thermoplasmatota archaeon
ACGGGGATAATGGCAGAGTGATGAAGAGGAAGCTGCACAGGTTTCCGCATTACGAGTTGAGAAGACAGCTGGAATACAAGGCACACTGGAACGGGATCGGCTATGTTGAAGTGAGCGAGGCCTGGACATCGCAGCTTTGCTCAAGGTGCGGAACGAAGGGCGAACGGAACGCCGGCGTGTTCAGATGCGACAACTGTGGACTTGAGGTACACTCGGACAAGAACGGTGCACACAACATCGGACGACGGGCTCTTGGAAAGTTCTTGAAACCTCTTTCAAGAGCAGGGGGCTTCGTGGCTAGTCCCGGAGCTGGAAGCGATGACCTGACCGCTCTGAGGGATTTTTACTCCCTCATGAAGTCAGCGAGCGGAATGCAACCTCATTAGCTTTGACCGGAAGCTCCGTCCTTCAGGGCGGAGAGGAAGTCACTTTTGACTTTAACCGTTCATTTTTTATATACCCCTCTTTTAACTTAGCTCCCCTAGGTGCATAAGATGCCCGATGATGTTGAAATACCGGATGAAGTCGATTCTGTAGCGTTGAAATTTTTAGATATCAAGGGAAAACCGAGAGAGATACGTATACCTCCGGAAACTTTTGAGGTAGTGAAAAAAGAAGGTATGAGTTTTGATTCTTCTAACCTTGGCTTTTCAGATGTTTCTCAAAGTGACATGATAGCTGTCCCTGACTCTTCTACTATGAAGATACTAGATTATGGGACAGAAAAAGTTGCAGTTTTTTTATGCGAGATGAGATGGCCAAACGGAACTCCATTCGAGGGCGATCCAAGGTACCTGTTGAGGAAGACCATGGAAGAACTCTCGGAAAGGGGTATAGATATCCACGTCAAACCTGAATACGAATTTCATATCTTGGATAGAGAAAATTTTGAACCTATAGATTCAGGTCAATATATTGACGGCAGGACCGACCAAACACGGATGGTCGGTGAGCTGTCCAAAGCAATGAAAGAATACGATTTCAAGATCGAAAAGATCCATCATGAGGTCGCCCCCGGTCAATACGAGATAGAACCTCTTCCATACGATGACCCTTTGCAAGCCGCTGATGAGTTCGTTTTCATCCGTGAAATCGTAAAAGAGAAGGCTGCGGAAAACGGTGTTTTTGCGACTTTCATGCCGAAGCCATTACCTGGAGAGGCAGGAAACGGTTTTCATGTACACCTGGCTCTATTTGAGGAAGGGGAATACATGTTTTCTTCAGAAGGATTGAGTGATAGAGCGGCTGGATTCCTCGGTGGCCTCTTGGATCATGCCAAGGCATTGTCGGCTGTTGTATCCCCCACGATAAACTCCTACAAAAGGCTAGTTCCCGGTTATGAGGCTCCCGTTTACATCTCATGGGGCGGAGAGAACCGGAGCGTGTTAGTAAGGATCCCTGCGTACGGGACTAAAGAGCAGAAAAAAGGAAGGATCGAGTATAGAGCTGGAGATGCTTCTGCGAACATCTACTTTATGTTGAACTCGCTGATACAGGCGGGTATCGATGGAATGAAGAACTCTTCAGATCCTGGTGAAGAGGTGAGAGAGGATCTCTTCACCTTAAGTGACGAAGAGATTAAAGATATGGGTATTGAATTTTTACCAGCAAATCTCTCTGAGGCTCTTGATGAGCTTGAAAAAGACGGAGTGGTCAAAGATTCCCTCGGAGAATCATACGAACACTATCTCGAGATGAAGAGAGATGAAGTGGTCGAGTTTAATCAGGATATCACGGACTGGGAACTACGGAATTACCTAGATTACTGATATTTCCACTCGTTGTAAAGGAATACGTAAAGCTTTACTATCCCTACCAAAGCGATAACTACGGTAAGATTTAGAAAGAGCAAAGAAAAATCTTGTATAGTTTGATATAAAAGGAAACCTGTCACTCCGAACAGCAAAAGCGGGATCAAACCTTTGATGTATTCGGATTTTGTTCCTTCCTTGATCCTCATCATCCGTAGGCTTTCGAGATGTTCGTTCGACTTAGAAGTTTTTTCTTCAATATGAGTGACTATCTCCAAGAAATCCTTAATATTATCTGAGATACTATCTTTGTCTAGATCGATCTTGAAAGTACTGAACATAGCAAGCCCGGGTTCGAATATAACAGCTCTAAAATCTTCTTCATTTCTTTCGATCAGTTTGTTGATTTTACGGGCAATTTCACTTGAAAAAAGACTATCCGCCTGATCTTCATCGATCTCTCCTCTGCTGTAAATATTGAGGTTATATTTATTGATATTTTGGACCTCTAACTCATCAGTACCTTCTGGTTGGTTAACTTCCGACTTGTTTATGATAAGATCGTTCGACAGATCAATCTTGTTTTTGACGGCGAATATAGTTTTAGATGGGCTCTTTCTTCCCCCTCTATCGGGATGGACATAGACCTTCTTTCCATCTATCTCCCCATAAAGATTCGGCCAGTTTGAGAGGAGATTTAAACTTTTTTTAACTTCTAAATTTTTATTTTCGAAAACTTGTTCATAAACATCCCAGATTTTCTTTCCAAGCCTATGATTATAGATGACTCTCAACAGATAGAAGATTCCTATTATGATTATGAGAAAGCTTCCTATTATCTCAAGCCAGCTTGGTAACATATTTTCTCTTAATAGTCATATCCTTTCATCTCTTCCTCGGAAAAATCTACGCCTAACGTCAAAGCTATCCTGTTCACGAAGTTGAAATAACTGGTGATCATCACTATATTCAAAATTTCTTTATCCGAAAACCCTACCTCTATGAGACCATCAATATCTTTTTGTTCGACAGAATCCGGCTTTTCAGTCGATCTTTTTACAAAGCCCAGCATGTTTTTCTCTTTTTTTGAAATATCAACATTTCTGTAGTCCTCTTCTAGTTCTTTTACTTTTTCTTGATCTCTCCAGAAATGATCTAACGCTTCAGCATGATGGTTGACGCAGTAATCACAGCCGTTGATAGAAGAAACTACGACCCCTATCATCTCGCACTTCTCTCTGCTCAAGCTTCTATCTTCGAACATTATAGAGAGATAGAGATCGAGGTGATGATCCATAGCTTCAGGCATCAGACTTTGGACTTTCATTATATTCGAGAGCTTTCCTCTCTGATTTCTGATCTTATCATAGACTTCTTTTGTTTTTCCTTCTGCTTCCTCGTATTCCACTTCATCGATCCAAGACATGATTTAACCCCTTATCTTGAAGTTGGTATATTAATATTGTTAGAATGCAGCTCGCAAGTCATCTATAAGATCATCGGCATGCTCAATCCCGACAGATAATCTTAAGAGATTTTTCGGTGTTTGGCTCTCTTCTCCCTCGATGGATGATCTATGGTCGATCAGACTTTCTACACTTCCAAGACTGGTCGCTCTGGTAAATATTTCAACATCGGAGGTGACATCGAAAGCCTTGTCTTTACCGCCCTTCAATTGGAACGACAACATCCCGCCGAAAGAGTTCATCTGTTCTTTTGCGATCTCATGTCCAGGATGAGTTTTCAATCCGGGATAATAAACTTTCTCGACTTCGGAGTGATTCTGAAGAAATTCAGCGATATTCATCGCATTCTTAGAATGTTTCTTCATCCGGAGAGTGAGCGTTCTAATACCTCTACTAATCAACCAGCAGTCGAAAGGTGATGGGCATGCACCTCCTTCTACCTGTATATTTCTTATTTCATCGAAGATATCTACATTTTTGTTTGCAACTACAGCCCCTCCCACTGCATCGCTGTGACCGCCAAAATATTTCGTTGTAGAATGGACAACTAAATCGCATCCAAGTTCTAACGGCCTCTGAAGTATGGGTGTTGACCAAGTGTTATCGCATGCAGATATTATATCATGCTTTTTTGCGACCATAGCTGTTCTTTTGATATCCGTTACTTTCAAGAGAGGATTAGAAGGGGTTTCAATCCAGATCAGCTCAGTATTGTCCCGTATCCCCTCTTTCACTTCTTCGGTATCGGTAAAATCTATGTAACTGACCTCGAGATCCCATCTTTTCATTATATCATCGATCTGTTTTTTTATACCATGATACATATCTTCTGGACAGATGATGTGATCTCCTGTAGAAAGACTTTGAAAGACGGCCATCGCGGCCGCTGTGCCTGATGAAAAAGCTGCGCATCTTTCTCCCCTTTCCAGAAGTTTGATACATTCTTCCAACGATTCCCTGTTTGGATTATTATTCCTAGAATAGATGTAACCTTTTGGATAGCTCCCGTCTTCCGCTCTTTCAAAGGTAGTCGAAAGATTGATCGGAGATTTGATAGCTCCTGTACTCTCTTCGACCTTTCTTCCTGCGTGGACCGATAAAGTCTCCATCGATTCTTCGTCGTTTTCTTTAGCCATATGACACCATCTATATCAAAGAGAAATTGAAGGGGAGGATAAAAAAGTTCTTTCAATAATCGTAAATGTTTTGTCTTCTTTAGTATCTATAATATATGTGTTGATTTTGATAAAAAATAATATTGATAAACTTTTTAATATAGCAGTATATTATACAACTTAAATTGTATTCGGAGGGCTCATGATGGAAATCGAAATAGAGGAATTGGTGCCTGAAAGTATCGGCGGGTACTGTGGCCTTCTAGCTCCTTTGGTCGGCTACGTCTTAATAATCGTTTCTATACTGATGCATGATGATTTCACTCTTGCCGGCAGCGCTTTGAGTGATCTCGGCGAGGTAGGCGTCTTCAACATCGCTCTCATCCTGTCAGGTATACTTTTTTTTATATTCACCTTGTCTATGTTGAGCAGAGTTGAGACCATAGTTGGAGATATAGGTTTGGCAGGGCTGGCTTTTGGCTCTATCTTCTTGGTACTCACAGGTATTTTTCCAAAAGGAACTACACCGCATACGGCGATAGTTATACTATTTTTTTCCTTTTTTGTCGCCGGTTTGTTCATGTTCAGTCTGGAAAAGTTTCTTGAATTTGAACCTGTGTGGGCGGTTCTCATCTGGTCGAGCCTTGTATTCGCTGGGATATCTATAGGTCTGGTTTCTATCCTAGATCCGGGCGGGATCGCCATATACGAGATAATAGGTACCCTGCCATTGGTTCAGTTCAGCCTGGTGTATGGAACTCGACTCCTCACTGATTGATCTCTAGATGGCGTATTGATCTAGGCCTAGTAAAAATAAATCAAGTAAAACTGATACTACAATTCTAGTTGAATATCACTTCTATGCCGACAACATAAAGTTAGAAATTGAGATTTCCGGATTCCAACTGTTTTTTGAGTTGTTTTCTCATCTTTCTGTTGCCGGAAAAACCCTGAATCGCTTTTTTGGTCTTTTTATAATGAGATATTAGTTTTCTGATATCCTTTGGTCTTCTTCCGCTGCCCATAGCTATTCTCTTTATGCGGTCGCCCTTTATCTTATTCGGATTCTCCATCTCATACTCCGTCATACTGTCCATTATGATCCTGAACTCGTCCAGTTTTTCTTGAGTATTCATGATCTCCTCTTCTGAGATAGAACTCGGTCCCATCGGCAGCATATCGACTATCTTCTGCAGAGGTCCCACGCCTGTTAACATCTCCATCTGTTCGTACATATCTTTCAGGTCGAAATCACCGGCCAGCATCTTTTTGGCGGTCTCCTCTGCCTTGTCTTCGTCTATGGCTTCTTCAGCTTTCTCCAGAAGTTTTTCTATGTCGCCCATGCCTAGAAGTCTAGACGTGAAACCCTTCGGATCGAACTCTTCCAAGTCCCGTATCCTTTCACCATTTCCGATGAAAGCAACCGGGGCATCGGTTTCAGCAACTGCACTGAGCGCCCCTCCGCCTTTTGCAGAGCCGTCCATCTTCGTAATGATGGTCTTGGTGACATTAACAGCGTCATGGAATGCCTTAGCCTGGGGGCCGGCCTGCTGCCCGATAGAAGCATCAACGGTAAGGATCACTTCGTCGGGGTCGGCTACATTTTTTATGAGCTGTATTTCTCT
Organism: Thermoplasmatota archaeon; assembly: GCA_018334835.1. Classification (GTDB taxonomy): domain Archaea; phylum Thermoplasmatota; class Thermoplasmata; order Halarchaeoplasmatales; family Halarchaeoplasmataceae; genus Natronoplasma. The sequence goes on from JAGXLF010000012.1 coordinate 5,958, forward strand.
GATCAATTCCTCCTCTAGAGAGTGTCTTCCGGCAGTATCTATTATTACCACGTCGTAATCCTCGAATTTTTCCATACCTTCACGGACTATCCTGGGCGCTTTCTCTTCGTCCGGATCTCCATAAACCGGTACGCCTGCGTCTTCAGCTACCTGCGAAAGTTGGTCATAAGCTGCAGGCCTGTGAGTGTCTCCGGCTATCAATGCCGTATTGAGTCCTCTTTTCTGAAAATATGCAGCTAGTTTGCCACAAGTTGTCGTTTTACCCTGACCGTAAAGCCCGACCATCATTATAGTTTGAGGTTTCAGTTCAAGTTCCACACCATCTCCTAAGATCTTAACGAATTCTTCATGGATTATGCGGATCAGGTGTTCTCTCGCACTCATGCCGGAGGGTGGTTTTTCTTCTATACCTCTTTCCTTTATCTTTTCAGTGAGTTCTAGAGCCAGCTGAACTTCTATGTCCGCTTCGATCATGGCTCTCTGGATATCTTTGCTGATATCTTTGATCAACTCTTTGTCTACGTGACTCGCTTTCGTGACTTTTTCAACAGCATTTCGTAGTCCGTCTTTCAGACTTTCAAGAGCCATGGAAAAAAGGATTGACTCAAAGGGTTATTAATATTTTTGGTTCCTGGATCTTTTAAGGCCGAAAATGTAATGTACTCTTTACGATATATAATTATGATTGTCATGGCTGAAGATGAAAGGGAGGACGAACCGCAGGAAGGTAGAACAACATTCAACAGGATCAGGGGTATGGATGTGTACGATGCTGAGGGAGAACCTTTCGGACATGTGCATGACATAGAGATCAACAAAACCACGTTGAATCCGACGAAATTGATCATCCATAAAGGTTTCTTTGGGAAGTACATGAGAGTCAATCTGAAATATATAGATAAGATCACTGAAGACGCTATCTATCTTTGGATCAGTCCCGCAAAAAATCTTATCGGAACGAGGGTGATCGATGCCGAAGGAGATGAGATGGGAAATGTAAAAGAAGCGGAAAGAGGAAAAGACGGCGGGTTGGAATATATCAAGGTGGAAACAAGGGTGATAAGGACTAAAGATGACGAGGAGCAACAGATCGATAGTTATGCTGTTCCCATGTTGTCCTTCGAAGATATGAGCGTGACTTTACCGACGCCGTTGGAAGAAGGAAATGTCGCGACCAGGATGGATATGATGAAAGAGAGCATCTACATAGAAGCCGACGATATAATAGATGTAGGTAAAGACTGTGTCCGTCTCAAAAAAAGGAAAGAGGAATATATAAATTGAGATCTCAACTATCCTTGAAATTTTTTTAACTAAACCTTATATCTCACAAGTCAATTATCAAAGTCGAGATAAACATGAAAGTATTAACCGTCGGTGGAGGAGCTAGGGAGCATACTATCGTTAGAAAGCTTCACTTTGATGGGGCAGATATCTACGCCGTGATGAGCAACGAAAATCCGGGCATAGCAAAGATCGCAGAGGACTATCTTTTGAAGAGCGGTAGAGAAATAGATGAAGTTGCAGAATGGGCGGAGGAAAAGGATGTTGATATTGGGGTCATCGGTCCCGAAGCCCCTTTAGGTGATGGTATAGTTGATGTTCTAGAAGAGAGAGGGATTAAATGCGCGAGTCCAAAAAAAGCTGCGGCCGAAATAGAGACTTCTAAAGAATTCATGAGGGATCTTCAGACTAAATATGATCTCCCGGGGAAAGTCGAGTATAGACCCTTTGAACAGATAGAGGAGGTTGAGGATTTTCTCGCTCACTATGAAGGTGAACTGGCTGTCAAACCGGTTGGACTAACAGGCGGAAAAGGAGTCAAAGTCATGGGCGATCATCTTGAAAACAAAAAAGAGGTCATAACTTACTGTGAAAAGGTGTTGGAAGAAGAGATAGGTGGAAAATCAAGACTACTGCTCGAAGAAAAACTTCAAGGGGAAGAATACACCCTCCAAGTCTTCACTGACGGAGAGGAGATGATACCGATGCCTCTTGTCCAGGACCATAAAAGACTCTTTGAGGGAGATAAAGGTCCAAATACGGGAGGCATGGGTTCCTACTCCCAGGCCGACGAACTCCTTCCATTCGTGGATCAGTCGTTATATGATGAGAGTGTTAAGATAATGAGAGAGACGCTCAAAGCTCTGAAGGCGGAAGACATACCCTACAAAGGAATCCTATATGGTCAATTCATGCTGACTGCAGAAGGTCCAAAAGTAGTCGAGTTCAACTGCCGCTGGGGCGATCCGGAAGTCATGAACGTTTTGCCTTTGCTCGAAACGAATTATGTGGAACTGTGTGAAAAGATGGCAGAAGGAGATATTTCCGGGATTGATATCTTATTTGAAGAAAAAGCCAGTGTCTGTAAATATGTTGTACCTGAAGGATATGGAATAGATCCTGAAGGAGGTAATTTAATCACATTAAATGAAAAAGCTATCGAGGAAGAAGGGGCTCAGCTTTACTATGCGTCCGTGGAAGAAAGAGGGGGAGATATTTATACGACCACTTCGAGGTCTCTCGCAATTGTAGGCTTCTCTAAGAAATTGGAGGAAGCAGAGTTAGTAAGTGAGCGAGCTCTTAGACATGTAAAAGGAGATAAGATACATATGAGGCACGACATAGGAAAACCGGAAAGTATAAAGAGAAAATCGGATAACATTAAAGATATAAGAGGCGATATGACATGAGCGATATAGATAGACTTCGAGATATAGTGAAAAAGGTGGACGAGCGATTAGAAGACAAGGACATGGTCCGTGAACTTGCGATGAAATCCTCTCGAGCTATAAGGAGGATATCTAAGAACGTAATAAAAGATATACATCGAGATAACGATACCGATGTATCGCTTAAAGAAGTTCAGGAAGAGATCAACAAACTGAAAAGTATCATCGAAGGTCATCCGGAATTGCATCACTCTGGATTTCTTAGAAACGGTTATCAGGAGTACGCCGAGGCTCATATACTGCTTTCTCTTTCTGAGGGAAAAAAGCCGAAATCTCCTAAAGAACTGGACATCACACCAAGTTCATATGTGCTCGGTCTGGCAGATGTGGTTGGCGAACTTAGAAGGATGATACTCGATGAACTCACCGAAGGTGAAATAGAAAGAGCTAAGGAACTGCATGAGAAAATGGAAGATGTAAAGGATATGATAATGGACTTTGACTACCCCAATGCGATAGTACCTATAAGGAATAAACAAGATACTGCTAGAACGCTAGTAGAAAAAACTAGAGGCGATATAGCCAATTCGGTAAGGAATGAAAAACTGATAGAAAAGATTGATGAAATCAAGGACGAGTTCGGTTGAAACATCAGGAATCATCCATTTTCTCTCTCTCAAAAATTATTTCCCCCTCGTATTCTATTTTAAAAACCCGATGATAAGGTATTTGGGCTTCTTCAGTCTTGATGAACGATCGGTTTAGTTCTTCGATTTCACTACCATTCATGACTCTGAAATCTCCCGGAGCACCGCGGTGGACATAATATATTTTTGCCTTATCTAGAGATCTTTGGTACCTCCATTTCAGCTCGTTGAGTACGTCCCGGGGCGTTTCCATGGTAACTCATAACACAGATCGGGATAAAAAGTTGTCCAAGTTCAAGGTGAGGGGTAAAGATGGCAAAAAAATAAAAATATGAAGAAGATACCGCTGTATGAACGAGAAAATAGAATGGGGTGAGATGAATCGATGGGAATTGGACCAGAGGTCGGAGATGGTCGATACCGCTATCTTACCTATCGGAAGTTTGGAACAACACGGACCCCACCTTCCTCTAGATACCGATTCTTTTGATGCAGGATATATCGTGGAAAAAGCAGTTGGAAGACTCGATCCGCCTAAACCTCCGATATTACCAACGATACCTTATGGTGTCAGCGATCATCACATGTCCTTCCCAGGTACCGTTACTCTGAGATCAGACACCCTTGAAGATATCATAGTGGATGTAGGTCGATCGGTGTTACAGCACGGCTTCTTCAAATTGTATATTTACAATGGACATGGAGGCAACGAAGCCGCGATAAGAACTGCAGCACAGAAATTGAAAAAAGAGACCGGGATGCTGGTCGTTACCGATTCGTTTGAAAGCCTTTCTCCCGAAGCGGAAGAACTAGTAGAGACCGACAATGACGTTCATGCAGGAGAATTCGAGACCTCGTTAGTATTAGCCGTCAGAGGGGACATGTTAGATGAAAGAACGATACCGGAAAAAGAATTCGAATTTCCCGACCCGAAGATGGAATTCGATCATAAACCGGAGTTCAATTACACTTGGAATACTCACGATATAACAAAAACTGGAGTTATAGGTGATGCGACGAAGGCGAGCAAAGAGAAAGGGGAGAAGTTGTGGGAAGCTGGCATAGAAAGATTGAAAAAAAGATTAGAAACCGTTATTGATATATCCCACCGGTTCGAATAAGAGGGCAGGAGAATTCGATGATAGGACCTTTGATAGCTATCTTGGCGTTCATACCTGCGATGCTAGCGAACTCTCTAGCTGTAGTTTTCGGCGGAGGACCTCCTATCGACAGCGGGAAAAAATGGAACGACAATAGGGTACTTGGAGATGGTAAGACCTGGAGAGGACTTTTCGGCGGAGGGATCTCGGCAGCGATAGTCGGTGTAATTCTCTACTTTATTTTTTCCCTACGGTTCTATCTTTACCCTTCTTTCCCAGGAGGTCTCCTGGTGATATTCACTCTTTCTTTTGGTGCTCTTCTAGGTGATATTGGGGCAAGCTTTGTAAAAAGGAGAAGAGGAGTTCCTAGAGGAAAGAACTCGCCTATAATGGACAGGTATGATTTCATCGTCGGAGCTTTTTTACTTATCATTTTGATAGATGCAGATTGGTTTTACCAAACCTATATTGAAGGTGATGGCTGGATCGGAACGATAATTATAATAGTTGGCGTTCCTTTTTTGCACCGCGCGGTAAATATATTGGGATACAAACTCGGTTTGAAAGATGAACCTTGGTGAATGAAGATGTTAAAAGATATGTTAGAGGAATGTGGCGCTATAAAGTACGGTGAATTCACCTTGACTTCCGGCAAGAAGAGCGATTATTATGTGGATATAAAATTGGCGAGCACTAGACCTGACATTTTAAAAGAGATAGCTGTCCAGATGGCAGAACATGTGGATGGGGATAAGATAGCAGGGATGGAATTAGGAGCGGTCCCTATAGCTTCCGCCGTTTCCCTCGAGACTGGTTTACCTTTCCTTATGGTGAGAAAAAAGAAAAAGGGTCACGGTACCGCTGGGAGGATCGAGGGAGAATTTGAGGAGGGCGATAAAGTGACGGTGGTGGAAGATGTCACCACTACAGGTGGTTCCGCAGTTGAGACTGTAAAAGTACTCAGAGAAGCTGGTACTGAAGTCGAAAAGGTTTTGGTAGTCGTGGATAGAAAGGAAAGTGCAGAAAAAAGATTGGAAGATGTGAGCGTGGAACTGATACCACTAATTACTGCCGACGAACTCGTAGATGAATAATGAGCCGGCATTCTCTTAGAAGTAAGAGCAAGGTCATCTCTTAGCATTCAGTTCATATTGAGCACCCGAGACAACTTTCTTTTTTTCTGTAGAGCTAATTATATCCCGTAACTTCTTTTTCAGAGCCGCACCCAGATATTCTTCTTCGATCAGCTCAATGTTTTCTAAAATAACCTCTTCATGTTCTTTCAACAGTTCATCAGACCACGGTAGCTCATCCCGAAAGATAGAATGCGTCACATCTCCAAATCCAATAGATCTCAATTCATCTTTCAGCAATTCAGGAGAATATTCTTCAAGATGGCCCTCACCTAGAAGCTCAAAAACAGCTTTTTCCAACCTCCAGAGTTCAACTTGATGCTCGTCTAAAGGAACAGGAGAACTCTCTTCCTCAAAAGGATAATAGTCGATTATCGTAAGCTGTCCGCCGTTCTTCAAAATTCTATGTAACTCTCTCAATACCGACGTGACGAAAAGAGTTTTGTTTATAGAGAGTGCACTCACCGTGCCTTTACAAAAAACATGATCAAAGCTTTCTGATTCTATGAAGCGCATGTTTGAGAGATCAGCCTGTAGAAAGTCAGTAGATTCTGTTTGAGATCGACAGTCTATCATCCTTTCTCTTTCGATATCTACAGAGACAACTTCAGCTCCTTTATCTTCAAGAATTTTCGTCATACCGCAGGCTCCTGTCCCCGCATCTAACACCTTTTTCTCCTCTAGATCCACTTCTTTGAACCGCGCCATTGAGTCAGTCATTTAGTCCGGCTCTATTTAAAATAGTCGGTTTTTAAAATTTACAGGGATAAATACCTCTTGAAAACCATAATCCTTATATCATCATCCTCTTATTTACATTCAAATCAAATTTCCAAGGGGATTTATATGTTAAACGCTGAAATCAAGTCAGATGTGTTGAAAGAGTTAGTAGAAATAGTTGGGACCATCGTGGACGAGGTCAAGATCAATATGGACGAGGATGGGCTTTCGCTGAAAGCCGTCGATCCGGCCCACGTAGCCATGGTGGATCTAACCCTGAAAAGCGATGGTTTTGAGAGCTATGAGGCGAACGAAACCGAGTTAGGGCTGAATTTGAACAAGATCGAACAGTTCTTAAAGTTATCCGGCCCGTCCGACATAATAAAGATAGTACACGAAGAAGAAGAGAACCGCCTTACTATGAATGTTAGAAATATAACGCAGAAGATGCCTCTACTCGACACGGCAGGTATGACTGATCCGAACGTGCCGAGTTTGGACCTCCCGATAAACCTGCGGATCAAAGGTGAGCATCTCCTGAACGGTGTAAAAGCTTCAGAAAACATATCAGATCACATCTCCATAACTGTTACCACTGACGGATTTGAGATCTTCTCAGAAGAGGATGAAAATGAAGTGGAGATGTCGCTCGGCGAGGATGAACTTGAGGAATTGAATGCAAATGAAGAGGTCAGATCCCTCTTTGCCCTAGATTACTTTTCAGACATGGTGAAATGCGTTTCTAAAGACACGATACTTGATATAGAAATGGGAGCAGACTATCCTATAAAGATACAGTTCGATTTCGCCGATGATAACGGCAATGTGAGGTATCTTTTAGCTCCGAGAATAGAGAGTACATAGATCTCACGCTTTTTCAAAGTTCATAGAGAGGGACGGGATGTGTAAAAAACCTCTATTTAACAGGTTTCACGGCTCGAGACATGCATAAATAATGACTTAAAGCGCCCCCTATATCCTTAAAACATTCAATTACACTCTTATTTCCCTCTAGCGAACGTTTCTATAAAGTTCATTAAGGACAAAATAAAAATACTTGAGATACACTAGGTGAACAAACATGATAATTTACGGGGTAATACTGATAGCTCTCGGGATTCTACTGGCGATCTTTGAAGCTGCTGATCCAGGATTCTTCATAGCGATACCAGCTGGTGTTCTCTTAACATTGGGAATCATCACTATCGCTTTTCCAGGTATACTGTTTACGTGGATGACTCCGCTGATAGTTGCAGCGATAGTTATACCGCTGATGTTTCTCTCGATGAGATACTATCAGCATATCTCGCCCCCCTCGAAACCCACGACTACGATGACGACTTCTTTGAAAGGTCAGGAAGGTAAGGTAGTAAAAGAGATAGATCCAGACAATATCTCGGGGAAGATAAGAGTGGGTAGTAAATATTGGAGTGCCACAGCAGATGAGAATATAGAAGAGGGGGCAAAGGTTAAGATAACCGAAGCAAAAGGCGTGCACGTCGTGGTAGAAAAGATAGAATAAATAAAAATGAAGGTGAAAGAAAAATGTTAGATGCGTTAGTATGGCAGATATTAGGAGGAGCGGCATTATGGATAATAGCCCTAGTGATCATTATAATTATCTTCGCAGTGGTCGCAGGTAGAACAGCGTTCCATATAATCCAGCCTTATGAACAGGGAATATGGATCGTCTTAGGTAATTTCAGGAAGACTTTGGAACCCGGAGTGAATATAGTTCCACCGTTCATATCTGAGGTTATAACTATAGATCTTAGAACCCAGGTTCTGGACGTTCCCAGACAGGAGGTCATCACGAAAGATAACTCTCCGACCAATGTAGATGCGATAATCTACATAAAAGTCGTAGATGTAGAAAAGGCGTTCTTCGAAGTTACAGACCACAAGGCGGCGACGATCAATCTTGCTCAGACCACGCTCAGGTCAGTGATAGGTGATATGGAACTTGATGAGATACTCTACAACAGGGAAAGGATAAACACCCATCTTAGAGAGGTTCTCGACGAGGCAACAGATGACTGGGGAGTCAGGGTCGAATCAGTAGAGATCAGAGAGGTAGATCCTGTGCCGCAGGTTAAAGACGCGATGGAAGAGCAGACAGCTGCGGAGAGAGAAAGAAGAGCCGCGATCTTGAGAGCGGACGGTCAAAAACGCTCTGCGATACTTGAGGCAGAAGGTAACAGGAGATCGAAGATCTTGAACGCTGAAGGTATGAGACAGAGCAGGATCCTGAACGCCGAAGGTACCAGGATGAAGAAGATACTGGAAGCTCAGGGTGAAGGACAAAGGTTGCGAGTACTGTCCCTAGGAGCTAATACGCTAGACGAAAAGGCACTTACATACCTATCTTTAGATACGCTGAAAGACATGTCTGAAGGAGAGGCGACCAAGATACTCTTCCCATTCGAAGTTTCACGGCTGATGGAAGGCGCCTCGGATTATCTAGGTGCATCTAGAGAAGTTCCGAGCAGAGAACCCACTGAAATAGAATCGCTTGAAGATATAGTGGGTAAAGCCGATGAGATACTAGGTGAGATACCGGGGAGATCAGAGATGAAGGAAAAGATAGACAAGATCGAAAAGGAAGTCCGAGAGGAGGGAAATAAGGATAGAAAAGAGATTCAGGAAGAAGCAGAGAAAGATGCTAAGGAAGTACTAGAAGATGTTAAAGGCGATATAGATGAGAGTGAGGTCGAAGAAACAAACGTTGGTACGTGGAGAAGTGAAGAAGAGGAAGAAGAAGAGGAAGAAGACTAAAAAACTTTTTTAACTCCTTTTTAATTTTTACTGATTTATTTACGAGCTGATTAAGTTGACATCCTCTTAAAACCGGCATAAAACTAAATTATCACAGATGTAATGTTATAATCGATGAACGAAGAAGTACAAAGATCTCCAAAGATCGAGATACGGGATAAGAAGTTCTCCAGAGAGCTTGTACAGATATTGATGGGAGACGAAAACGCAGATTCTCTTAAAGAGGAATGGCTACCTATAGCGGAAGCCATCGAAGATCCTGATCGATTACCTTTTCTTGTTTCTGAGATAATGGACATGGAAAAGACTAAGGAGTTGAGACAGGCACTAGTGAGAGTACAGATCAATGCCCAGTTGAAGAGATCTGAAGCTCTAGATCTGTACAAAAAACAGTTGTTCGCGGCAACCACCATCGAGATTTTACTTTACGGACGATTAAGATTGAAACCAAAGCCGAGAAAAAGGAAGAAGGGTAAGTCAGAGGAACAAACTTCCGAGACCAGTGTTATGAAAGAAAGTGATGAAGAAGAAATGGAAGAGGGTTAATCCACCACTTCCTCCACGATCTCCTCAGATCTGCCCAGATACTCTTCAGGATCGAAGACCGTCTCCAACTCTTCTATAGAGGTGATCTCCATTACATCTTCCTTTTTCAAAAGTATCTTTAACAGAGGTTTCTCCTCCGCTCTAGCTTTCATGGACGCTTCTCGGATTATCTCATGGGCCTCCTGTCTGCTCATTCCCTTTTCCGTCAGGTGGATCATCACGGATTCCGCCATGACCAGGCCGTTGCTCATCTCGATATTTTTTCTCATGTTTTCCGGGAAAACTTCCAGGTTTCTGAACAATTTTTCGCTCTTCTTCAAAATATCGTCTAAGAGAACTAAGACGTGAGCAACCGTGATCCTCTCTGAGGAGGAGTTGGTAAGGTCTCGTTCGTGCCAAAGTATATTGTTTTGATAGGTGGGTGTTACAAAACCTCTTAGCGTTTTGGCCAAACCGCATATGTTTTCCGCCAAGATAGGATTCTTCTTGTGAGCCATGGTCGAACTTCCCACCTGCTTTTCCGTCTCGAATGACTCAGCGGTCTCCATTATCTCAGGGCGTTGGAGATTTCGAACTTCGGTGGAGAATTTTTGTAGTGAAGTTGAGATGTTAGCGGCTAAAGATACTAGTTCCGCGTACCTGTCCCGGCCGACAATTTGACCAGTTGCTCTATCGACGTTCAATCCTAGATCGTCCATAACCAGTTCCTGTATATCTTTCGCGTCTTTGCCGAAAGCGGCGCCGCTTCCCACCGCACCGCTCATCTTTCCGACCAAGATGCGTTTTTTTGCCTCTCTAAGACGCTCTAAATGTCTTTGAATTTCTGCAGTATAAACTGCCATCTTTAGACCAAAAGTCATCGGTATCGCGTGTTGACCATGAGTTCTACCTATCATGACAGTATCTTTGTGCTCTCTAGCCCTCTTAGAGAGTGTTGATTTCAGCTCCTGAATATCTTCTTCTAGTATATCCACGGTTTCCTTGAGTTGAAGGGCCATGCCTGTATCTATTATGTCATTGGAAGTAGCTCCCAGATGGATATATTTTTCTGCATCTCCACAGTGTTTACCGAGGACTTTGACGAGGGCCATGATATCGTGTTTTGTCTCTTCTTTCTCAACTCTCTCGACTTCTTCCCAGTCTACTATTTCAGTAGTGGCGTTCTTCGTTATCGTTTCAGCGGCTTCTTCAGGCACGTTTCCGAGTTTTGAGTGTGCTCTTGCTAGAGCTGCTTCGACTTTCAATAGCTTATCGGTCTTGTTTTCCTTGCTGAAGACCGACTTCATCTCCTCTCTACCATACCGATAGTCTAAAGGGCAGACCAGCATATATCTCACTACTCTATACCCATCGCTTCATTAGTACGGCGAATACTTTTCATCGGGTCCTCTTCAAGTTCTGTCATAGCTCTTATAGCATCGATATTTTCAGGTATTATGTCGCTCTCCTGATGTATCGCCTGGTAATAGTAAAGTGTAGACCCCTCTACTTTTATCGCATCGTCCCAAACGGCTATCTCATTTAAGTCTCCTCTGGTATTATCTCTGTCCTTGGCATATTCCATGATTTTTGCAGTGGAATCTACACCCTGTGAAGCGTTGAAGAACCTAACTCTCGGTGTTTTATCCCAGATATCGATGACCTCTTCCGCATCTACCTCCTCTTCGAGTTCCACTATATTGCTGTGTAAGTGCATTATGGTCGTAGGAACTTTCACGGCAGTGGTTTGAATGTTTATTTCCGGAACGACGCTCTGTACGTCCGGACCGTGGTGAGAAGGGATATCTAAAACTGGATTTATAGAATTTATCGGGCCTCTCGAAGTGTCCCAGGGATCGGCTCCTCTTCTGACCATCACCGCCCTGCAGTTGTCGATGCCTATATCGCGGTGAAGAGGATAAAGCGTTCTCAAAAGCCCAGTTGTATTGCAAGAGACGACTCTGAGATAGTCGGCACCTAAAGCTTCTTCGTAATTTGCCATTGAATTGAAAGATAGGCCGGTTAGTTCGTGGTCTTCGCCTCCCTGCCAGATCGCCTTTACTCCGGCCTTTTCGTACATGGATTTGTAACCTGATTTTTTTGGTGTTCCGTCTATTATTATGTCCGCTTCTTCCAACAGATCTTCAAGCATCCCTTCCACCAGGATCTCTTTTTCTTCAAAATTGTCTAGATATTTGTCCGAAGCGGCGTAAAATGGAAAACCTTTTTTTACGGCTATCTCGGCTTCGTAGGTCGGACTCCTTTTGGCCACACCTACGATCTCCATATCATCTTGTTGGTCAACCGCGTCAGCCACTCTCTTTCCCACTGTTCCGTATCCGTTTATTCCAACTTTTACCATAATCTCGATCACCGATTGGGGTAACAGTAAAAATATTTAAGTAGATTTCGGTCGAATAAAAAAATTCGAAAAAACGGTTGATTCTATCCTTACTTTCTGTATAATCCGCTCTTGTTTTATCTCACAAATCAAACACTAGCTGTTTCTCAGTAATGACCGAGTAAACCTCTCTTCTTAGCGCTTTTTTCCATTAGACTGAAGATGAATAATCCAACGAACAGGTAAGCGAAGGAATTGACGATAAGTATCGTGTAATCGATCATTGTAAAATCAAGAAGTGATAGACCGTCGATCATCATCCTGTTTATCATGTTGTTCCCCCATGATATCGGCACGAAATAGATTATTTTGTGGTCCGTGATCGTTGGAAGTACCAACAGCAGGATGAACAAAAATTGTAGTATCTGGTTGCCGGCCTGGACTTTTTTTAATACCAATGAAAGTCCGCCCATGATATAACCGATACCGTAGATGGACATTAGGGTTAGAACTATCAAGATGATCACTCCGGGGTTCAAACTCAGATACTGTCCGGTTACGACCATCATTATCGAAAGAAAGGTTAGGAACAGTACAAATTGAAATATAAAAGAGCCGAAAACACGGTATGCGGAGATCCTTCTGAAAGTCGAAGGGGTCAGATATAACTGTTCTAAAGTGCCGTCTCTTGCCTCTCTAAGCAAACCCCATGACATCTCACTGTAAGCCATGACCGCGAAGATCCACATGGCGAACCCGACGATGGTCCCCTGTAATGTATCGGTACCGGCTTCGAAACTCTTCAATCCGAAAAACACCAGCATGAACAATATGAATATCCCGCCCATGGTCATGAGTGTATTCAGGAAGTATCTTTTCAATTCTATGAAGTATTTTTTTACTACGGAGTAGAAGATGAGATGTTCTTTCATCTTACGGCCTCCTCTTTCTCGATGACTTCCATGAAGATCTCCTCCATATTTTTATCTAGATTATTGACTTCTTCCAATTTTACATCCTTTTTTTGAAGATGATTTATCAGATCGTAAAAGGAATCGGAATCCTTCAAAGACGCTCTCAGCTTTGTCTTACCATCCTTTCGTTGAATATCGGTAACATCATATTTTTCCTTTAGTCTAGGAAGTCTTTGTTCACCCTTGAGGATGAAATCATAGAGATGCACGTTGAACACATCTTTCAAGTTGTTCACGCTGTCATTTGCCAGGATCTTTCCCTCATTCATGATGATCACCCTTTCACAGACGTCTTCCACAACGTTCATGTCGTGACTGCTCAATAGGATCGTTTTTCCCATGTCAGATGTCAACCGTTTTACGAACTCTCTCATCTCTTTGGAAGTTTTGACATCTAACCCAAGAGTCGGTTCATCCAAAAGTAGAAAATCGGTCCCTCTAATCAGAGCGCAACTCAACGCTAATTTCTGCTGCATACCTCTTGAAAGTTTTCTAGCCGGCACGTCTTCTTTTTCCTGGAGATCGAACCTTTTTAGCAGACTTTTGATCTCGTGTTCTGCCTCCTTTAACCTCCTTCCATGCAACCTGGCGAAAAACTCTAGATTTTCTCTAGTGGTCAATCTCCAGTAAATGTTCCTGTTGCCTTCGAGGACCGCACTTGTATTACTCACCGCTTTTCTAGTATCATTTACGGCGTCGATACCGAATATGTTTATCTCTCCTTTTGTGGGCTCCACAAGACCACAGATGCATTTGATAGTCGTGGTTTTTCCAGCGCCGTTGGGGCCGAGAAAGCCCACTATTTCTCCCTCATCTACTGAGAAAGAGATTCCATCCACAGCTCTCGTGGATTTCTTTCTCCACTGAGGGTATGTCTTCTCTAGGCCGTTCACGGTCAATGATTTCTCTGTAGATCTTTTTGTTCGACCTTGAGTCATCATTATGCCTCGAGCATGTATAAGATGTTTAATCTATTTTTTGATATAGAACATCTCCTCCTATCGGTTGATCGCTTCTTTAAATTCCTGTTCCTCTATCTCTTCCTTCTCGCTCATCGTATAGCCCCGAAGATGAGTTTTCTTACAGACCTTCAAAGATTGTTCGAGACCAGATCTCTGATACTAAATTCTGGTAACTCTTCGGAGAGCTCTTCTGCGACCTTTTCCCTTAGACCTTCCTTCTTCAAGGTCTTCTTGAATATCTTCTTTCTCTTCTTTGCAACTCTTTTATACTTCAGGAAGACGAAAGCGAGTTTAAGAAGGAGAGGTAGAGAGGAAACTAACACTTTCAACGCTAGTAGTGGTTTTCCGTCTCTCTTCCCTTTTTGCATCTATTCCCATTCCTCGTCCATCTTCTTCTCTATTTTATCTTTAATTTTTTCACCAATGTCCTCATCGAAGTTTTCTCCGCCGAAACCACCCTTTTCGCTCAAGATATTTTTCACTACTGAAGTCACGTCACGGCTCTGCATGAATTCTTCGGTCAGGTTGTAAGCCTTGTCTTCCTCCATACCAGCGTTGACCAATTCTTTGTAAAAGTTGGCAGTGCTCTTCGCCAAGTTCTTGCTGTCTTCAACGTTGTATACTGCGTCAACGATCCCTGATATCAAATCAGGCACAGTCTCGTTCAAAGTCTCCATCACTTCCTTCAATTCCTCAACATCGTCCATATCTTCGGTATCTATATCCATCTTTTTCACCTTGTACCATAAGGGCGACCAATGTATTTGTTTTTACCGAGCATTTCTGCCCGCTAATTGATCATATAATGGTTCTGTTCCGAGGGGTTTTACACACATTCACGTAAATTATTAATAATGCCTTTTAAAATAAAAAAAAGAGACTGTTAGAGATGTGGATGACTTTGCTGATATACATAGGGATATTACTTTTGCTCGTGCTGTTGGCATACGGATTTATATATGTTGCACCGGTTATGATAATAGTACTAGCGATATTAACGGTACTAGAGTTGTTGGGATACAGCTTACTAGGATGGTTGGGAATTGAGTTACCAGAGGTTTGGATTTTAGAGTTGATGGGTTTGAGTGAGCTTCTAATCTACTGAGGATTAAGAACAAGTTTCTATTTACCCATAACCAAAGTGAATTTGTTCTGTGAAGATTAAGACACCTAGTGGTATTTTGAGAATTGAATCCTCGAAAACCCACTAGCCTACTCTGCAAATTTCTCTAGATAATTTCTACTTTCAGATAAATTTTATATAAATTGCAGACTATTATGCTGTGTAGATGATCATGAATATATTGACTTCGGAATTATGGTCGCCTTATGTTGTGGGGATCGGCATCGGTGTGTTGGTTTGGATTAGTTTTATCATATCTAACAAGGCGATAGGTTGTTCTACTGCTTACGCTAGAACATTTGGCATGGCTGAAAAGTTGGTCAGAGGGGAGAAGGTGAAGGAGAAGGAGTACTACAAAAAATTCATACCAAAAATAGACTGGGAGTGGATGCTCGTTCTCGGTATTGTAGTGGGAGCCTTGATCTCATCGGTGTTATCTGGGAGTTTCAGGTTTGAGAACGTACCGCTGATCTGGAAAGAGACCATCGGTGGAGGACCTCTTCTTAGGTTTGCAGGTGCATTTATCGGGGGTCTGCTGTTGGGTTTCGGTGCTAGGATGGCCGGCGGTTGTACCAGCGGGCACGGTATAAGCGGTACTATACAGTTGGCTTTATCAAGTTGGTTGGCCTTCATCGCATTTTTTGTAGGAGGTATCTTGACCGCTTTGTTTATTTATGGAGGTATATAGATGCTGGAGAGACTTTATGAAGACAGAAAAAAACAGCTTTTGTTCGGTTTCTTGATCGGTGTAGCTTTCGGCTTCCTGCTTGATAGAGGTGGCGCTACTGATTTCGACGTGATAGTTAAACAACTTCTTTTAAAAGATTTCACCGTACTGAAGATCATATTTTCGGCCATAATAACCGGCATGATCGGGGTTCATCTGATCGTGAGGTATCTACCTGCTGAACTGCAGCCTAAACCCTGTTTCTGGAAACCGATAATGATCGGAGGATTGATCTTTGGTGCCGGTTTCGCGCTCCTTGGACTCTGTCCTGGAACAGCGGCTGGCGCCTTAGGTACAGGGTCGGTCCACGCTTTGTTCGGTGTTTTGGGTATGCTTGTGGGAGCGGGATTATTCGCTTCGATTTATCCAAAATTGACAGGTTTCATAGACAGGAGTAATATGGGTGAAGTCACCATAGATGGTGTTTTGGAAATAAATAAATGGTGGATAATAACTTTGATATCATTGATATTGGCCGTTATCATGTACTATCTGGAAATGATAGGGCTGTGAACAAGATATAGAGGAGATATATATGATGATGACTTGGATGGAAACTTTAGTTTTGATCTATGCTGTATTCCTGAGCACATTTCACCTTTTCTGCCATAAATTGACCTTTTGTATTTCCCGTTCTCACACGTTCTTCCTAAGCTATGGCGGCGGATCTCTTTTAGCTATAATATTTTTGGTATTTCTGCCCGAGGCAGTACATTTCACACCTACGATGGCTGTTTATCCGCTGATGCTCTTCGGGTTCGTCGCTTTTTTCTTATCTGAAAAATATCTTTACCAGCATGTAAAAGATCCAAAAGTTTTGGATGAAGAGCTTTATCATCTGCACGTAGCAGGTTTCTTCATAGACCATTTTATCAAAGGTTTCATCCTTGTGACGATCATCGTGCTCCGCCCTATCTTGGGCTTTCTCACAGCGATACCATTTTTCATACACTCATTGTCATCCTCTATCGCTTTGGACGAGATCCACAAATATACGGGTCGAAAGATAGATAGGATATTGATGTCAAGTTCTACTGTGCTCGGCACCATATTCGGGATATTTTTTACGATAGGCCCACATCTTGAAAGGAGTATCATAGCATTCATTTCGGGGATGATGTTGTTCATGGTCAGTAGAGATGTACTGCCTAAAAGGAAAGAAGGCAAGCCTTTGTTTTTCTTACTGGGTGTCCTGACGATATTTTTTATCTGGCTAGGACTTGAATATCTCTTCATTTGAGTTGTGAACAGTTTTTAGTTAATTATTTATAATAAGTTGAACTTGGTTTGTAAGGGATATCATGAGTCTGATAATAGATGTGAAGACCAGGGAAGAGTACTATATGAACCATATCGAAGGGGCATTGAATATACCAGTATGGGACCTCGGCTTTTATCTTGACTTCTTGAAGGATAAATCGATCAAGGTTTACTGTGGTCCTAGAAGAAAAAGAACTGAGATGGCACTTGAATTTTTGGAGGACAAAGAAGTAGATGCTGAAGAGCTCCCGGTAGAGGAATTCGAGGAGTATGAATGGATCGGAAAACCGATGGTTAGCGCATTGAATTATCTATCGGTCAAACCGGGACATGAAGAGGAAGTGGAGGAGATGATGGAAGAACTCTGCGAGTTCACGATGGACAAGGAAGGTTTTATTGGAACAAAAGTGGTGAAAGCCACCGACGTAGCTTATGGCGGCTCTATGTTGAGAGGAGAACGTGAAGAGATAAAGATCAAACCGACCAAATACATAATGATTACCTACTGGGACAGTAGAGAAAGCCACGAAAAGTTCCACGACATCGAAGAGATAAGAGAGGGCTTCAAAGAGATGATGCCTCACCTCTCAGTTATGCCGTTCGAAGAGCACGCGGAGATCATACACTGAAAAACTCTTTTTCTTTTTTTGTATCCCTTAAAAAGGTTCTTAGTAAGAGATGCGTAGTTGATGTTTACCGGATGTGAGATGCGTTTTATGGCAAATGGTTATTGTGATCTGAGAGTAGGTTGTTGGTAAATTGGAAGATCTTTGAAGCGGGTGAAGAGTAGCTTTAATATATAATTTTTTTCTGAAGTTGGAAAGTTCCGATCGATATCAAAATACCTCTCAACTTTTTTATCCCAAATCTTATATTAGAAATGGCACCTTCTGATGACGAAGGCTCGTATTATTAGTTAAACATCTTCAAATTTTCGCATTAGGAAAAATCTTCGCTAGAAGGAAATAAGAGAAACCTAAGTTAATCTTTATTTTTTATTATTAGGTTTATTTGAGCGATATTTTAAGCACGTTTGAAAGAGAGAACGATTACCGCTAGTATCGCCAGTAGGATTCCGATCATCTTAGAGATGAATAGACTTTCATTGAGAAGTACAACTCCTAGAGTTACAGTGGTGATCGTCGCCAGGACCATCATCGGTTTAGCGGTGCTAGCTCCTACTGTTTTGAGCCCTTCACAGAACGATATGAAAGCCAAAGCACCGAATAACCCATTTATCGCGGGATAGGCGATCTGAAAACTGAAAGAGCCCGCGAGATTCGTCAAGCCGTACAGCGCGATGACGGCGGTCGCGATTATTATCGTCTGCATTAGAGATCTGAAGAATCTGGTTTGATCGGCACCTTTTCTCAGTATTCCCATCCTCAGAAAGACCGTCGATAGACCCAAGGTGAAAATAAGGCCTAAAAGATAAAAATGTTTTAGAGAAAGATCGAATAGAGCGGAGTTTATGGGATAAAGGAGGAAAAAAGCGGTGAGAGCTAAACCGATTCCTAGAGATTTTTTGACGGTCATCTTTTCTTTTAAAAATAATATCGATAGAAGTACGGTGATAAGGATGCTCAATCTCTGTATTGGTTTCACCAGGCTGACTTCGTAGACGCTGAGTGCGAACCTGGAGAATATGATGCCCAGCCCTACACAAACGCCCGCCAAGATGGGATAAAACGAATTTTTGTCGAATACGATATCGAGGTCTCTCTTGTGAAAAACGTAGATCATCACTATCGGTAGAAAGAATATGGATCTAAAGAAGATAGCTGGCCAGGGGCCTAACGCGGTGACTCCTATTTTGGCGAAAAGATCACCAATACCCCACAACAGAGCGGCGGCGATTATGAAGACCATCCCGCTTTGTTCTTTTTTCATCTTCGCTTGCTCGTGATAAGAAAGGATGATTTAATGATTGGCGTGATTTTTGAGAAGCTAATCGCTAGTGGAATCTCTCGTCTTTTGAAAGGATATCTACAGCTTTTAGGGCGCTCTTTTCTTTATCCTTGATCTCCAGCATAAGATCGAAATCATGAGGTCTAGATAGTTCTATGAAGTCTCTAAAATCGTTTTTGTCGATTGTCTCTGCGTGTTTTCCTTCCTTCTTATTTGCTTCCTGAGAACTGTAATCCACCATTGGTATCCCGTCCTTTTCACTCCATGTGTTGTTTGATTTTTCCAAAGCTTTTTCTAGACCTTCTCCAGAGCTGTTTACTCTATGATGAAGATTGTCGAACAGTACAGGCACTCCACTGTGGTGGTGGATATCCAAACAATCTTTTAGTGAATAAGAAGTGTCGTCGTTTTCGATGACCAATCTCCTTTTTATTTTCTCATCTAGTCTTTGGAATCTCTTAACAAACCGTCTCTTACTCTTGTCTTTATCTCCGTAGACCCCTCCGACATGGAGCTGTATCTTGGCGGTACTGTCTAAACCAAAGAGGTCCAAAACGTCGGCGTGATATCGAAGCTCTTCGATACTTCTTTTCACAACATCTTCCTTCTTGGAATTTAGAACTATGAACTGGTCAGGATGCATCGAGATACGGATGTGGTTGTCTTTGATGAAATTTCCTATTTTTTGGAATTCGTTTCTGAAGTGCGACTGCCAATCATGGTCGTTGACTTCGTGAGAAGCAAAGGGGATTAAATCCGAAGTTATCCTGAAGAAATAGATATCGTGTTCGATATTGAATTTTAACATCTCTTCTAAACAATTTAAGTTATTCTGTACAGTCTCTATCAATCTGTCTTCAGAATACGAATCCAAACGGAAAGTCTTGTTTCCTCTGCACTCCATAGACCGATTTATGCAGGGATAACCGACTTTCATGGCTTTGATAGAGAACCGCTGCATATAAACTTAAAGGAGGATCGTTAGGAGGTAGTAACTTCAAATCCGGATATAGATCTAGTTTTTTAGTCTCGAGAGATAATTCTGATTAGTATAATGGTGATTATTTTAGATCTTCAATATCGTTGATCTCTAATTCATCTGATTCGACTTTTTCTTCGTCAGGAACGAACAAGAATCGTTTGTCCACCTCATATTGTGTAAGTACCTCTTCAGCTCGTTGGACATCGCTCTGGGAAATTTCATCCTTCCACTTGACTTCTCCTATGATCTGTGGTTTCTGAAATCTGAGAAGACAAACATCGACATCATGTTCCGGTTTCTCTATTATACCTTCCGTTAATCCGTTTTTTTTAGCAAGATGTTCCCTTATCTGGTCTTCGACGAGATGAGGCATGACATCATCGACGATCCTATCCATCTCTTCCATTAAGGGATGCCTTTCAGAGATATTGTAGTGCTCGTCCGCATAATAATAAAGGTGGATCAGATGTGATGAATGAGAATATCTCTTCTTTCTCTTATTGTAGATTTCTGTCTTTTTGAGAACACCGAATTCCACCATATTGGCGAGATACTGCTGTACTAGGCTAGGGTCGTTTTTATCGATCAATCTGTTAGAGAAGAGATAGTCTGCTATCGATCCTGAGCTTGTATTGCCGGTAGCTATAGCTCTTAGAACCCCCTCGTATTTATTCGAAAGCTGTCGATTTTCCTCCTGAAAGATCTCTCCCACAAGAGCAGGAATAGTTCTCAAGGTAGAAGTGAGAACTTTTAGAAGAGTCTCTCTAGCATCATTAGAGCTATCTAAATAATCTATCGTGATCGGTTCTCTTAAGGTTATAGCTAGTTCCATCGTATCCTTCTTGTTGAAATGTTTTGAGTCTAGAGCATCGAGCGTATTTGAGAGGTCTATTATCGGAACGGGCACCTCTGCGAAAAGTCCTAAAAGGGGAGATCTTTTGTCGAGTAGTTTTTTTGAAAAAGATAAGGTCGAAGAAACGAGTATCAATTTTCCAGATTTTTCCATACTATGCAAGAGATCAAAAAATTCATCTCCCAGTCTGTGAAACTCATCTACGACAATGGTTTTACCGTTATTCAGTTCTCTCTGGAGTATCTCGGTGAAGGTGTCTATCACGAGGTTTTTCATCTTGCCATTATCTTCAGTTAAAATGCTTCTATCTCTCTTAACGAAGAAATATTCATCGTGAGGTATGAATTCCCTCAGAAGGAACGTCTTACCGGTTTTTCTTCTCCCAAATACCATGATCCATTTGTCCAGCTCTTTTATACGGCGGGTGAGCTCCGGTCTTTGAATAATCATGATTAGTATAATGACTATTATTGTTTAAATTTGTTTTGGTGTGTTAGAGAGTTGGTGGAGGAATTTTAATATTCGATAATCAAAAATCGTTCATCAAGCTTTTTATCTCTTCCATCATCTTCTTTTTTTCAGGCGGTCTATGGATAAGATCTCGCATATCTCTTTTCCAATCTTCTTCTAACAAATGATAATCGGAAAGGACGTCCATCGGTGATTTAGGAGTCATGTTTAGATCTTCGAATTTTTGATTGAGCAGATCAGGATCAAGTTCTGTTCCTTTTTTCAAGATATACCAAATGTCGTACAGATCTCTCGGCGCGTTTCTCTGCACTAAAGATCTGAATTTTTCTGTCAATATCTCTTCCAGATCCATCACTTTTACACTGTAGGTTCCTGTATCTGGGTAAGTTCCGAGTATCGTCTCCCAGGAGGGCTTATTATGTATCTTGTGTTTTGATATATTTATCTTCAAAGTACCCTCTGAAAGTTTTGTGCCTTCATGTAAAGGTCCTCTATATCTTATCTTAGCGAGGTAAACATCTTTTCTATCATCGATGTGTGTGAGTTCAGCGTCGATGCCGGTCTTTTCCAATCCCTTGATCCCAGACATCAATATCTCTTCGGCGTTCTTTCCGACTATATTGAAGTCTAGATCTTCGGAAAAACGATCTAGATTGTGGACTTTTCTTAAGGAGGTACCCCCTTTAAATACTATAGAATCGTGTTTCAGGTAGATATGTTTTAAAATTATGCTTTGAAGGTAGTCAAGTTCGATCATATGAAGAGGGACGTTTTCTTCATGGAATTCTTTTAATTGAGTTTTCGTCAGCATTTTTTCCACCTTAAGTTGTCTATTACATTCCATCTATTGTCTTTAGTTCCTCCAGATCTTGAAGGATCTAACGGGATAGGAGATTTTGAGATATTTTCCTTGAGTCGTTCTTCATCAAAATTTTTGTCAGTTTTTTGTAAGAGGTACCCGAGTCTAGAGCACAGGGATTTTTTATCAACTTTTAACGCGTAATCGACTATCTTCTCTCCGTCTATAGCGGCTTCAATTATCGAGTTTTTTATTTCTTGTATACCGCCTGCGTATTTCGGATAGAGAAGACAATCGATGAACAGTTTTTCAGGCTCAGCTATGACTAGTTTTTTTTCCGAAGTATATCCAAAGAAATGGCTTGTTTTAACGAACCTTATATCTTGATTTTGTAGCGATATTGATTCTTTTGAGTTGGAAACCATCACATAAACTGTCCTCGGGACTTGTGTTGTAAAACCATAGTGGTGTAATGCAGACCAAAGGGAGATGTAAGAAGGAGTTACTATATTGGAGGCTATATGGTAAATATGGGTCTCTTCTAGTTTTTCAGTGGAGATGTATTTTCCTTTCTCTATTCTGTGGATGAGATCTTTAGATTCCATCCTGTTTAAAATACGGTAGGTGTTCTCTCTGCTTTCATCCAAGATGTTGGAGGCCTCTATCGGATTGAATACTAAGAGGTCTCTTCTGGACAGCTCGTTCAGGAGTTTCCTCTCTCTCGACGACATCCCATAACTCATTAGTCTAACCTCTCAATATATGAGATAATGAGTTGTTGAGTTATATATCGTTTTTGGCTGAGTCCGAAAGTAAGAGTCCTTTGGATCTTATCGCTCCAAAAGACTAGCCTCGTACTTGGAGATCGCTTTTTAATTCATATCCTGTTTTTGTAGATTTTTCATCATTACGGCATATCTTTTGTAGTATAGTAAATTGTCGAGCGCGTGGGTCGTGAGTGAGATCTCTATATGTTCTGGAGCTATGAATTAAAGAAAATATCAATTAGAAACATCAGTGGAATGCCTTCTCCGGAGCTGTTTACTCTATGATGAAGATTGTCGAACAGTACAGGCACTCCACATTTCTGGTGGATATCCAAACAATCTTTTAGAGAATAAAAAGTGTCGTCATTTTCGATGACCGATCTTCAGAATAGGAATTCAGACGGAAAGTCTTGTTTCCTCTGCACTCCATAGACCGATTTATGCAGGGATAACCGACTTTCATGTTGCTAGGTAAGAGGTTCGGGTGATATAAACTTGAAGGGAAAGGTGTGGAATCCATTTCGTTTTAAGCAGTCCAAATCTTCAGTCGAGATCACTGTTTAAGAAAAAGGGAACAAAGGGATTTTAGAAGCTGTATTGGTCGATCATACTGCGAAGGTTATCCGTTAGCCCGGATAGTTGCTGTGCAGATTCTGATAATTCTTCTACGGAAGCATTCTGTTCTTCTGCAGAAGCCGCCACGGACTCCGCTTGACCAGAGTTTTCATCAGCTATTTCCGTTACAGATTTCACTTTTTCAGCGGACTGTTGAAGCTGATTGGAAACCTCATCTACAGCTCTAGATATCTGGTGTATAGAGTTGGAAACTGAATCTGTTGCTTCTCTTATCTGTTGAAGAGCATTGAGGTTTTCTTGTGTAACAGAATCTACATTTTCAGCCTTTTCACTCACATCCTGGACACCATGTACTACTTTAGACGCATTACTCTGTGTCTTTTCTATTACTTCTTTGATGTTTTCTGTTTCTTTCTGTGTTTCCTCAGCGAGCTCCCTGACCGAATCTGCTACAACAGCAAATCCTTTCCCGTGTTCTCCCGCTCTAGCCGCCTCTATAGAGGCGTTCAAGGCAAGTAGGTTGGTCTGTTCGGCAATGTTTGATATCGTGTCTATTACCTTTCCAATTCTATCTGATTGGTCATCTAAACGGTGTACTTTTTCGGCAGTCAAGTCCAGTATTTCTTTCAATTCTTTTACTTCCTCTGAAGCCTTTTTAGCACTTTCTTCGCCCTCATCAGTTTGAGCAGCAACCTCTTCAGCGGAAGCGGCGATGTCTTCGACTGAAGCAGAGGTTTCTTCCATGCTTGCTGCTCCATCTTCGATTGTATTTGAGAGACTTTCTGCCATTTCTGCTTGTTCGTTTGTTCCTTTGGAAATGCTCTGGACTGATTCGGTCACATTTTCTGAAGTAGAACTCAGTTCCTCGGATGATGCAGCAACAGTTTCTGATGCTTGGCTTAGTTCCACTACGGATTCTCTCAATTCTTTGATATTCTCCCTGGTGTTTTGCATGCTTTTATTGATGGATTTGCCGATCGTAAGGTACTCACCCTTTAGATCTTTCAAATCTATTTCTTGGTCCAATTCTCCTTGAGCAAGAGCATCCATAACAACTTTTATTTCTTCTATAGAACGTTTTATAGCTGATAGTGTCTCGTTGACCGATTCGCCCATGTCTTTGTAATCTCCTAATAGTTCTTCAGTGTCAACATCTTCATCGAACTTCCCCTCTGATAGGTCTTTCATCACTTTATTTATCTCATGCATTGATTTTTTGATAGCGTTTACACTTTGGTTGACAGAGTGAGCCATATCTTTGTAGTCTCCTCTTAATTCACTATCATCTATAGTCGCGTCAAGTTCGCCCCTTGCGAGAGAGTTCATCACTGTTTTTATGCCGGTGATAGAATATCTGGCCTTTTCTATACTTTCATTCACATCTTCTGCCATCTCTTTGTAATCTCCTTTGAGAGTGTCAGTATTGATTTCAGAGGAGAGATCACCATTTTTCAATCTAAGCATGGATTGGTTAATTTTATCGAAAGATTCTTGGATTGCTTCTATACTTTCGTTTATGGATCTACCGATCTCTTCATATTCTCCTTCAAGATTTTCTAGTTTCACTCTCCTTTGGAGATTGCCGTCCTCTAAATCAATCATCACATCTTTGATCTCGTTCAAAGAGCTTTCTATACCATCTATACTTCTGTTAATGGTCACGGCCATATTTTTATAATCTCCATGAAGATTCTGAGCTGAGATCCTTTCATTCAGTCTTCCTTCTGAAAGAAGAGTAAGAGTAGTTTGAATTTGGTCGATGCTGTTGACAAAATCATTTTTCATTTTTTTGAAAGAATCAACTAGATCTCCAACTTCGTCGTCTCTTGCTTTGACATTTATATCAGATGTGAAATTTCCTTCTGCTATTTCTTTAGTGTTTTTTTTCAGTTCAGCGATCGGTCCGATTATGAAATTTTTAACATATATCGTTATTCCAATAGCAACAAAAACATTTGTTGA
The DNA here is from genome assembly GCA_018334835.1 of Thermoplasmatota archaeon. Classification (GTDB taxonomy): domain Archaea; phylum Thermoplasmatota; class Thermoplasmata; order Halarchaeoplasmatales; family Halarchaeoplasmataceae; genus Natronoplasma. Next base: position 31,235 of record JAGXLF010000012.1, read on the forward strand.
GATGACAATAACTATTCTATATATGCGGGGAAGTGGGATCATAACAGTACCCATGTAATAATAAGACCCACACAGTATAAATGCTAAAGCTACAGTTTTAAAGATCAAACTCTTTCGATATATTGCATACCACACTCCAATAAATATAATCAGTGTGATAATTGACACAACAAGCGTACCTAGATTGAGGTCATACATGGTTATCATCTATAAAACATCCTTTTGGTCAGTATTTATACCTTTTTTTAAAAAACAATGAGTAAAAGTTATCACTCGGCGGTCCTTCTAGAGATATTTTGTTCGATCATAAAGTGGAAAAGAAATGAACAAGTTTTTCTTCCAATCAATCTAGGTGTAAAGTTTGCTCGAAAGAGGATAGGACGTTTGTGAAAGGGACTGCCGACTCGGGGAACGAGTTCCCCTACGCCCTCGAAAGCTTCGCTTTACACGGAACAAGTTCCGTGAATCGAAGGAAAATCCTAGATTTTCCTGTAGATTCTGCGGACTGCGCTAGCTCTTCGCTCCCAAGAGCCTGCTCGGGGAGGAAAGGTTTTACTTACGAGTAAGTCACTCCAAGATATGGTTGTGATAGGGCTTTAAAAAGCAAAAGTCTTAAATAAAATAGTCTATACTATTATAGTCATGACTATGTTTATCGATCGAGAAGATGAAATTAAGAAGTTGGAGGAATGGGAAGGAGATGTTGCCCTCATATTCGGAAGAAGACGTGTAGGAAAAACTAGGTTGATAAAAGAATTCATAAAAAATAAAAAAAGTCTCTATCTACTATGTGCAGATAAGGGAAGCGAATATAACCTAAAGAATTTTTCAAATATTATATCTGAAAGATACGGCATACCTGGCCTGCGATTTGAGAGTTTTAAAGAGATGTTTCAATTTTTAGCAGGTCAAGAAACGGAGTTCATATGTATAGATGAGTTTGGATATCTGGTTAAATCAGGAGTCGTTCCCGAATTTCAAGAGATAATTGACGAGATATTGGAACAGAGATTGATTTTGTGCGGTAGTAATGTATCTACTATGAAATCAAAGATCACCGGCTATGAAAGTCCCACATATGGAAGGATGGACTTGATAAAGAAGATAAATCCTTTGAAATTCAAAGATGTTCTTGAATGGTTTCCCGATATGGGTATGGAAGACGGAGTTATGCTTTACGGAGCTACAGGAGGTGTTCCTAGATACCTGGAGTTTTTCGATGGTAAGGACGCTGAAAAGGAGATAAGAGAAAAGATGTTCGATCCCGACCTCATGTTGTACAGAGATACGAAGCTCCTTCTTCAAGAAGAGATGCCAGAACCCACCAGGTACTATCTCATACTGGAGTCTATCGCATTGGGCAAAAACTCGTTGACCGATATAGCTAACTACTCTAAGATCGATCGGAACCAGATACCATATTATCTGAACACTCTTAAAGATCTAGGTTTTGTAAAGCATGAAAAACCCCTTCTGGCAAAAAAGAGAGGCGTTTACGGTATAACTGATAATTACATGAAATTTTGGTTCAGGTTCATATCTCCTTTCTATGAGGAGATCGACAG
>JAGXLF010000061.1 GCA_018334835.1 Thermoplasmatota archaeon
CTGATGTTGGACGAAGCTAAAGTGGCATTGAATAACGGAGCGTGGTTCGGCGAGAGCGGAAAAGGGTTTATGAGGTTGAATTTCGCTTGTCCTAGATCAACGCTGAAAGAAGGGCTTGAAAGGATAAAGAGTGCGATCATGAAATTAGATCGATATTAGGCTATAGGAACTGATTCTTGAAGATGGATATCTTAATTTCAGGTTGAAGATAGAAGTATTAGATTTTAATAAGATATATATATCGACCTATCAATTAGGATATAAAGAGTGGTGATAGTATTAGGAGAAAAAGAAGTAAAAGATTAGGAGCACTATGCTTAATACTCGTCCTTGTGATGTCAGCGTTTGTAGTAATGCCAGGGTTTAGTACTGGTACAGGGGGAAATGAACTGTTTGCGGAATCTGAAGATATACACCCTACATTAGAGGAACCGTCTCTTGGAGCTGAAGTCAACATTTATCCTGATAGAGATACCAATCTAAGTGTGACGGTGACTCATGACGCAGGTACAGATATGAATGTTACATTTTACGGTAATAAGACCGATGGGGAGTTAGAGAAGATAGGCGAAAACACTAGTGTTGCATCTGGAGAATACGCCAACATGACATGGCAGGGGCTCGACTTCGCTACTCAATACACATGGTACGTGAATGTTACTGAAGACGCAACGGACGGTGGAGATGACAATATCTACAATGAATCAGAGGAATGGACTTTTACAACAGCAGATTCGCCGATAAAGATAACGATGAATGAACCAGTAGACGAGACTGATATCTATCCTGACAGAGAGACCAACCTGAGTGTAATGGTAAATCATGACGAAGGTACAGCTATGAACGTGACATTCTATGGTAATAAGACCGATGGGGAGTTAGAGAAGATAGGCGAAAACAACAGTGTTGCATCTGGAGACTACGCAAACATGACCTGGCAGGGGCTCGACTTCGCTACTCAATACACATGGTACGTGAATGTTACTGAATATGATAATGAGGAAGTCTATAATAAATCAGAGGAATGGACTTTTACAACAGCAGATTCGCCGATAAAGATAACGATGAATGAACCGATGGATGGAGCTGGACTTGAAACTTATCCTGATAGAGAGAGTAACCTCAGTGTAACGGTATATCATGAAGGAGATTCCAGCATGCTTATGAATGTTACATTTTACGGTAATGAGATGGGTGAAGAGTTAGAGCAGATTGGCGAAAACACTAGTGTTGCAGATGGAGAATACGCTAATATGACCTGGGAAGATCTTGACTATGACACTGAATACGAGTGGTATGTACATGTCTATGAAGACGCAACAGATGGAGGAGATGAAGATATCTACAATGAATCAGCTACTTGGACATTCTCAACTGACGAGATCATCACTGAAAGAACACCAACGGATGGAGCCGAGGTAGATCTCGATCCAGAATTGAATGTGACCGTCCAGCATCCCGAAGGGAATGACTTGAATGTCACTTTCTACGGTAATGAGACAGGTGAAACGTTAGAAGAAATATACAATGAAACAGTGGAAAGCGGAGAATACGCAACTTTCGTATGGGATAATCGCGACTTTGACACCACATATGATTGGAAAGTCGTCGTGGAAGAAAATCAAACCGACGAGCAACTAAAGGAATCAAATGTCTGGAACTTCACGACCGAACCAGAAGTCTTATACAAATTGACCTTCACAGTGATGGACGAAGAAGGAGATCCTATAGAGGGGGCGACGGTAACGGTATCAAATGAGACTTTAGGCCCTGATTATACCAACACGACGAATGATACTGGAGTGGCTGTTGTTGAGGATGTAGAAGAAGGGGACTACACTTACACAGTTACCAAAGAAGGCTACGAAGATGCGACGGCTGAAATTACGGTTGATGGAGATGATGATATAACAGTGACGATGACGGAAAAAGTCTACGACTTGACCTTTACAATAAATGACGAAGAAGGAGATCCCATAGAGGGTGCGACGGTAACGGTAGCGAATGAGACTTTAAACCTTGATTATACTAACACGACGGACGATACTGGAGTGGCAGTTGTCGAAGATGTAGAAGAAGGAGACTACACTTACACAGTGAGCAAAGAAGGGTACAAAGATGCGACAGATGAGATCACGGCGGACGAAGATAAGATGGTAACAGCTCATTTAGAAGAAGCTGATCAACCCGATTTCAAAGTCGAAATCACTAATTACGACGAGGAGATGGAAGCAGGAAAATATATCATGGTAGAATACACCATCAGGAACGAAGGTGATGTAGAAGGCACACAGAATATAAGCTTCTTTGTAGAGGGAAGTGAGGAGGATAGAGAAGAAGACGTCACCATCGAAGCAGGCGAAAATCATACTGGTAAATTCTTCTGGGAAGCAGAAGTTGGATCCCATCTCCTCACTGTTGCAAGTGAAGATGATGAGGACACGGTAGCCGTAAACGTTCAAATGGAGCAACCGAGCCTTCTTCCTGGATTCACGTCCCTCCTGTTGATCTTAGCGGCTATCTTTGCTGTAGCCATCTATCAGAGGAAAAGTAAAAAACGGTGAAAAGTTTAGATCCTAATGAGGAAACAAGAGATAAAAAAACCATTTCGTCTTTTATTTTTTCTTATCTAGAGGATGATTGAGTAAATTAAGGATTTATCGTACAGAAATGATTTGAACTTTAAATAAGCTTCAAACGTTTCTTTTCAAATAGATAGGGTTATAAAAGTTAGATGAAGTGTATGGAGCCTACCTACAGAAATTGAACCATGGATTTATCAAAGAAAATGAACTAAAAACCTCAATTTCCTAAAAAAGATTACGAACCAATAAAAAAGTGGGCTCAGCCGGATTTGAACCGGCGACCTTCGCCATGTGAAGGCGACGTTCTAACCGATCTAAACCATGAGCCCTGTAAGACCTTATCTCCATAGACAATGAAGCAAGCTAATAAAATTTTTTATCTATTCCAAATTCCACTTTTTGTTTGGATTGGCACATACATGTCAAAAGAGACCAACGCTTATATACAAGTCGTTTTAATCTAAAGGAAGATGGAATTGAACGAGATCGATTTTAAAGTCGAGATAAGGTGCCCTATGTTCCCTACGGAGGATAAAGAAACATTGATACACTGCAATTCGAAGGTTTTTCCTAAAACTAATTGGAGTCTTAGCGACGATGAAGTTATTGGGAAGTCGAATTACCTGACAAGATTTAAAAAGATCTTGGAAGATATGCGGATCAGAGATACGGCTAGACAGTACATGAAAGAAAGAGTGGTAGACGATGAATGTTCTTTTACACTTTCAAAACAGGCAACATGTAATGCTAAGGTGAACTTTTCTGAGGAAGAGAAACCATTAGGAGAACTGGAAGTGAAGATCGTTTGCAATAAGATTGATGCTCTCATAGAAAATCTTACTGAGACGGAGGAATAAAATGATCTTTGTTTCGAATCCAAAATTTTCACTGATGCCTTTCGAAGAAGCTCTGAGAAAGGTAGAAAAAAAATTCGACGGATGGGAGATATTGGCGGAAAAATATCACAGTTGGAAGTATCGTGAGGAGATAAAAGACGCTCTCTCAACCACAGATTTAGAAGTTCAAATACACGCCCCCTTGAACGACATAAACATAGCTAGTATTAATCCAAATATAAGAAAAACAAGTGTTAAAGAGGTAAAAAAATCGATAGAGATGGCGTCTATGATAGGAGCGGAGATGGTAACGGTCCATCCCGGTCTGTATTCTCCTTTAAGTATATACTGGGATAGAGCTACAGATAGCTCTAAGGAGTCTCTGAGAGATCTTAAGGAATATGCTGGAGAATACGAAATTTTATTGACTTTGGAAAATCTGCCGGATATGTGGTTGTCCATGTGCAGTACGGCTAAAGAAACCAGAAACTTTCTCGATGAATTGGACATTGAATTTTGTCTAGATGTCGGTCACGCATACACCGCAGGTGAATTGGAAAAGTTTTTGGAATTTTCACCTGTAAATGTTCATCTACATGACAATCTAGGGGAGGATGATATCCATCTCAGGTTAGGAGAGGGGAAGATAGATTTTAGACGAATTTTAGAAGCCCTTAGAGATTATGAGGGGAATTTTGTGATAGAGGGGAGAGATATCAAGGAACTTATCGAGAGTAATAAATATCTAACAGATATGCTGAATGAATTGAAAATTGGATAAAAAATATATCTTGAGTAAGGTATTAATAGAGGAATAGAAAGATGTATTGGACAGTGATCGGATATCTTGTAGCTATAATCTTTTGCCTTTACATGAGCGGTAGATTTTCCGGCACGGAGACCGCTTTGACCGCTCTAGACAAGGTAGATATATCCATGATGAAAGAGAAGGGTGAAAAACACGTCGAGAAGATAGAATATCTTAAAGAACACATGGACCAGACCATAACAACAATATTGGTCGGGAACAACGTTGTTAATGTAGCGGCTCCAACGCTCGTCACCGTCATGGTCAGAGATTTTATAGGAAACTGGGCGATCTCTATCGCAAGCGGGATATTGACTCTTGTCCTGTTGGTCTTTGGAGAGATCACTCCTAAGGGTTTTTCTTTGAAGAACAAGAAACGTTTCAGCCAGAAGAACGCTGCGTTGATATATTACATGTCCATAGGATTAAACCCCTTGATCAAAGCACTGAATGATCTCTCCGATTACTTTATAAATGTACTCGGAGGTGAGACTAAATTCGACGAACTATTAGTGACTGAAGGAGATATTATACACCTTGCCTCTATGCTCGAAGAAGAAGGTATCATCAAGGAGATAGAAAAGGACATACTCCACAGAGTGTTTTGGTTCGGTGATCAAAAGGTTAAAGAGGTGAAAGTTCCCAAAGAAGATACCTATGTTATGGATGCTGATCTTACGAAAGAAGAAGCTGCCGAATTTATTCAAGATCACGGTTTTACAAGGATCCCAGTAACTAAACACGACTCCGACGAGGTCATAGGTATATTGTACAGTAAAGAGATGCTCGGGAAAGAAGGTGGAGAGGTAAAAGATCACATGAGAGAGCCATACTTCGTTAAGAACAAAGATGATGTGACGAAGATCTTTCAGCGCATGAGAAAAGAGAGGATCCACCTAGCTGTAGTGAGAGATGAGGATGGTAAGTTCGACGGCATTATCACGTTGGAAGATATTTTAGAAGAATTGGTTGGCGAGATATACGATGAATTCGACTGAGAAAAGCGAAAAATCTTTTTACATATCTTGAGTTAGGTCTTCCATCATGCTTAGATTGTTGTCTTCGGCTCTCCTCATGTTTTTTCTTCCTGGTTATACTCTTATCAATGCTATCTATCCAGGCAGGGGCGAATTGGATGAAGAACTCGATTTGCTCTACCGGATCATCTACGGTATTGGACTGAGCGTGGCTGTCGTAGTGATCATCGGCTTTATGTTGGGACATGTACCTGGTGGTGAATTCACCGCTGGGAATATATCGGTCAGTCTAATCTCTTTTACAGTGTTTTTCTTCTTTGTCGGGTGGTATAGGGGAGCTTATCAAAGTTTAGGTCATCTATCTCCCCGGTTGACTAGAGCTGAACCTGAGGTAGTTCATCATAAAGATGAAGATGCAAACAAGGTGAAAAGATTGCAGAAGGTGGCTAAAAAAAGAGCAGATCTCAAAGAGGATATAAAACATTCTAAAAATGAAGGAGAGAGGAAAAAAGCTAAAAGGCAATTGGAGAAGGTAGAAAAAAGATTGAAAAAGTTGGAAAAGGAAAGGGAAGAGGATTTTTGAGCGTGATATGATGAAATTTGGATATAAATTGATGATAGTAGTAAGAGATGATTTAAATATCTCCCCGGGAAAATTGGCAGTCCAGGCCTCTCACGCTTCTGTTAGCTGTGCCGTCGAGAGCGAAAAGGAAAAAGAGAAATATTTCAAGAAATGGATGAGAGAAGGACAGAAAAAGGTTCTGGTGAGATGCGATGACGTGGAACATATGGAGTTTCTAAAAAAGAGGGCGAAGAAAAAAGGGCTAGTGACCAAGCTCGTCACCGATGCTGGGTTGACCGAGGTACAGAGCGGGACCAAAACCTGTTTGGGGATAGGACCCGGGCCGAACGATCTAATCGATGAGGTAACGGGGGAACTTTCTCTATACTGAGATGTGAAAATATGGCAAAAGAGCAGGTAAGGGCTATAGGAGTAGATGACGCACCTTTCGAGTTCTCTCAAAGTAACGTTTTGGTGATCGGAAGTGTTGTTAGAGCCCCCAACTACCTTGAGGGAGTTCTTTCTACTGAGGTAGAAGTCGACGGTAGAAATGCGACGAAAAAACTCGTTAAGATGATATCGAGTTCGAGATTTGTCGATCAGACGTGTGTTATTTTTTTGGATGGAGCTGCGTTAGGAGGTTTCAACCTTATCGATCTCAAAAAATTGAGCCGGTCGACTAGTATTCCTTCCGTGACGATTTCGAGAGAAAAACCTAATTTCGAGAAAATCAAGAGAGCACTAGAAGGCCATTTCGATCGATGGGAGGAAAGATTTGAGATGTTGAAAAAAGGGGAGATTTATGAGATCGAAACAGAACACAAACCGGTGTATGTGGAGAAAGAAGGTATAGAAATAGAAGAGGTAAAAAGGTTGATCGATCTTTTCACAGTAAGGGGTAGACTTCCCGAACCTCTACGGATGAGTCATATGGTCGCTTCAGGGGTAGTTAGAGGGGAATCTCAAGGTAAAGCTTGAGCTATCTTTAAGCCTTCCCTTGTTTTTGGTTCCCTTGTTTTTTAATTGCTAAGCTCAATCTAGTCCTCTTTTGACGTCCTCATCTGGCAGATCGAGTTCTTCGGTTTCTTCAGAGGGCTCGTCAGATCCTTTATTCTTTTTCCACTCATGAGTAGTGGGGTTTGTTTTTTTACCGAGGCTGAAATATATCTTATCAGCATCCCATAAATAGATCAATGAAATCACCGCTATCACAGATATAGCGAGTGGGAAAGCCCACCACTGAACGGCCATACTCGAATCTTCTTTTTCGGTGATGGTCAATGTTACTTCGTCAGAATCTAAAATACCATTATCGTTAACAACCCTTATCTTGTATTCACCCTGTTTGCCCTCCGTCGTTGACCAGTCAAGGAGAGCAGTTGATTCACCGTCTTCTATGGTTGTAGAATGCCGTCTCAACGGATCTAAACCTTCAACTTCTAGAGCCACGTCAAAACTACCGTTTTTTTGATTATTACCGAATCTGTCCTGAATCTCTACACTAAATTCTGCCGTATTTCCAGCAGGTATAGTGTTTTCGGAAGGTTTTTCTATGACTTTTAATTGGGCCGCTTCTGCAGGCTCGACTGTAACCAGAACCGTTTCAGATGATACGCCATTGTAAGTAGCAGATACTTCGTATTCTCCAGCCTCTCTTGTATTAAAAAGTCCAGTTTCCTCGGTATTCTCCCACGTGAATATGCTATCGTCTGTTTTTGGATCATTTTTATCTTCACCACTGTAAGCTTCTGCCGAGAAGCTCAAATTTTCCCCCGCCGTAATAATAATTTGGTCATCTTTTGGTTCTACTATTTCGACAGACGTTACTAACTCCACTTTGAACTCCCCTTCATCCCATCGGTCATCGGAGGAACCCAACTCTACCGAAACTGAATAGGTTCCCTCATCATTTTCTGAATGAAGGAAACTTATTTCTCTAGACTCTCCCGGTTCTACAAACTCTTCTGTTTTATTCACTTGTTCTCCTTCTACTTTAAGTATGACAGATTCATCATCACCATCAGTACCCTGATTCTCGATCCGGCCTTCAATTTTCACTTTTTCTCCAGGTTGAACGAGCTTTTGGTCTACAGACCAATCCTCTAATACAAATCCTTTGTCTTCAGTAGTTTCATTTGCAGATACTGAGTAACCGACAATAGCAACCGATATCACCAAGAAAAGGGCTACGAGCAGTATAGGGACAGTTTGGGTTTTGCATCTCATCTCATCGCACCTGTGTAAGACACGAAAGGAGGGTATATAAAGTATTTTTGGAGGTTATATGACAACAATTTTTTATGTTTTAGTAAGAAATATATAAAAAATTAAAAACAATCCAGTAGTAAGCCTTTTAAATAGCGCATTTGACAAAACGGTAGATTTTTCACGATAAAAATGAATAATAATCTGTCAGACAAATAAGAAAAATTAGAGATATTATTCCGGCTCCGTCCGACGAAATTTAAGACAAAGAAAAGATATTTTCAATCTACTTTACCTGGGGTTCCTTTCACGACGGAAACTGTACAATCCGCGTGTTGAAGGATCCTTTTGGTAGTACTGCCTAGGAATAGCTCTCTAAAGCCAGACATGCCGTGGGATGATATATAGATCACGTCGTCTTCCTTGGCATACTCACATATTTCCTTGTATGGAGTCCCTTTCATTATTTTGGATTCTAGTTCAACATCCATGTCCTCTGCCATCTCCTCAACTTGACCAAGTGCTCTTTCCGCTGTCTCTTTGAGACTTTCCTTAATCTTCCCAGAAATATGGATGTCGCCTATCTCTACCACGTAGATAGCTGTAGCAGGGATACCTAGAGAACCAGCTAGTTTCAATCCTTCTTTCACTCCTTCCATAGCTAGATCCGATCCGTCGGTCGGCAAGATAACTTTTCGGTACATGGTTAGGTTATAAAGTAGAAGTTATTATATGTTTTCAAGAGCATCACTCGAGTAGATCCGTCGGACAAGTAGATTTTTTAATGCTTGACCTCGACTTCTACACCTTTTTCTAGAGTATTATCGACCGGACATCTTTTCTGGATTTTTTCTATGAACTCCGGGATCTTTTCTTCAGGTATCCCCTCGATATTCTGCACATGGACTCTTATCTCCTGGAACCCCATCGGAACGTCGGCTTTCCCAGTGACTCCTCGCGGGTCAAGGTCCCCTTCGATCTCTAACTCGAAATCTTTCAGCTGATATCCCATCTCTTCGGCGATAATCGTACCAGTGAAGTCCAAACAACCTCCCAGGGATGCAAGAAGAACTTCTACAGGATTCGGCCCTTTGTTGGTTCCTCCCAGCTTTTCGGGTTCATCGATAGTTATGGAAAAATCCCGGATAGTCGCCTCAGATTCGAATCCGCTTTTTTTTCTGAGCTGTGCCTTATAAGTGTTCAA
>JAGXLF010000062.1 GCA_018334835.1 Thermoplasmatota archaeon
TCTTTCCTTCGAAAGACTAAGTCTTTCTGCGGATTACGAAGTTCAGCACTCAATGGTCTTTTACCATAAGCACGGCTTAGTGGGTTAGCAACCATATCATCTGCTGTTCCATCTTCAGTCCTCTCGGGCAGAAGATGTCCCTCACGGGAGAGTTGGGTCAGCTTTACACCCTGTCTTTTCAGGGCCAACTCCCGCCTGTTCTTGACTTGATGTAAGACACCAACGAAACAGGACTTATCCTCAAACAGGATATACCTGTTCTCGGAAGGCACCTATACAAAAGGTTAAAGTTATTTATAATTGTGCTGGAGGGGTGAGTGAAAGTGTAATCAAAGCAATTCATCTACGGGCTGGAAGCCCGTAGGGTTCTTGCTCACCCCTCTCTAAAAGATCAAATAAACTTTGAAATAAACTATCATCGGAATATAAAAATTGCTACTGATCGGAAACTTACCTAAATAACTGTCTAAGGCCTCTTCGTTCGAGGAATTTGCAAAATTCCTCTGTATTGCTGGAACCGTGTTCCAGCTATCTTTGGAAATACATTAGGATTTCCAAATGATACCACAGGAAAACCCTGTTTTCCTGTTAGGTTCACGGAGAGGATACAGACAGTGAACTCACTTTCACTGACCCCCCTGCTGAAGACTTAAATACCTGACAGAGTATGTTTTAGGTAGTGGTTCCAAGCACGGGCCTGCAGAAAGTCTGTGAAAGACCACTTTTGCAGGCAGGGGCCGATCATGAATCGACATGGTGTTGTGGCGCGGCCCTTTGAGCTGGAAGCGACGACCCGACCTCTGTGTTTGGGTAAAACAAAAGTCGGCGAGCGGAATGCAATCTCCGGGTTTGTGCAAGGAGTCAGTGGCTCCGTAGGAAGCCTCACCCTTCAGGGTGAAGGAGGACGTCACAAAGAGAACACCATTTAGTTCCCAAAGGTATAAGAATTATTATGTTTTTTGCTCTCAACGAGCTGATTAGAAGATGATAAGTGGAATTATACCTCCAATTATAACTCCTTTTGACCAAAAAGGGCACCCAGATATGAAAGCATTGGAACACAATCTAGATATTTGGAACGACACAGAGCTCAGTGGTTATCTAGCATTAGGGTCAAATGGAGAATTTGTATATATGAGCAAAGAAGAAAAGATAAAGGTAGTCAAAAAAGTGCTTCAAGAAAGTTCTGAAGATAAAACGGTAATCGCAGGAACCGGCCTTGAAAGTACAGAACTCACACTTGATCTGACAAAACGAATGGCTAAGATCGGAGTCGATGCAGCTTTAGTATTACCTCCACATTACTACGGAAGTTTCATGACGGATACCGTATTAAAAAATCACTATGAATATATTGCAGATAATGCGGATATCCCGATCCTAATTTATAACATGCCAAAATTTACAGGGATCACCATCTCTGAGGACCTTATATCGATCCTATCAGACCACAAAAACATTATCGGTATGAAAGACAGTAGCGGTGACTTCTCTCTTCTCGGAAAATATATCTCTAATTCTTCAGAAGATTTCGATGTCATGGTTGGAACGGCGAACGTGATCTTTGGTGGATTGATATTAGGTGCATCTGGAGGAATTCTAGCCTTAGCCAATTTAGCCCCTGAGGAATGTTGCAGACTTTATCAGGAAGTTAAAAAAGGAAATATAGAAAAGGCCGCCGAAATCCAGCTTCGTATGATACCTTTGAATGAAGCAATAACTGCTAAATACGGGATTAAAGGCCTCAAAAAAGGAATGGACTTCCGCGGTTTTGTAGGAGGAGTGTGTAAAAGACCTCTTAAGGGCTTTAAATTGACTGAAGAGATGAAAGAAGATTTGAAAAATACTATTGAAAAATATTAAAAGAAAAAAGGGAGCACTTCCGGTGACCGTCTCCCTAACCTCAGCAGGCATCCAAGGAGAGTTAGGGCAGGAGAAAGCACATTCATCATCTCGAATATCTGATGTTTAAATGTGTACCAAATCAATCGAAAGGCGGTCATATGGGTGTTGTTTACAAAGGGAAAAACAGGACTTCTCGTGCCCTATTTGATACTTTCCTCCGCAGAACTATCAATGTCTTCAACTTAATAGTAAGATCAGTTCGACGAACAAGTGAAGCGTGGGAGTCTAGTGAGTGGCCGACCACAGCCACTATAGAATAATTGGAAAAGTAAGGTATTATATAGGGCATCGCCTAGCGATAGTGAGAATACAGCGGTTGGATTAATCGAATAGCTAAACTATCTTCTCTAAAATTTTGTTTCATTCCGGCGGTTTAAATCTAGAGATTATCTCCTTTACCTCTTCTAACTCTGGGCCTGAATTCTCGATCTTTATGAGTGAAATAAGAAATTTGATCTGCATCAATGAAGAAAAATCTATTTTTGAATCCTCATCCAAGGATCTAGACAATTCTTCATTCACTTCCCTATCGAGTTCGGAAAAGTGATCGACTAGTTCTTCTATGACTCCTTCTTTTTCTACCTCATAACCGATATCTTCAAGCATGTTTATGCATTCTTTGACTTTTTCATCGTTCCATGCGATCCCAAAAGCGGAGGTGTTACCAGAACTTATCGGTTCGGGAGCCATCAAAAAGACCTCCGCTGTCCTCCCGTAAATCCTCTCAGGTATATGGTGTTCTTTTCTTTCTCCTTTGACCTCTATAAAACCCGCTTCCTCCAACTTTTTGATATGTCTATAGACAGTCGATTGATCTTTTTCCAAGGCCTCCGCCACCTGAGAGATCGTCATGTTTTTAACCCGTAAAAGGTCTAAAATCTGCCTTCTACTTTTCTCTAGACCGATCTTTAGAGTCTCGGAATCCTCGAACAGCTTTATATCAGGTGACATTTCTAAGATATTAAATATCAAACCGGAAAAGAGATATATAACTTGGGGAAGAGTAATACCAAACTCAACTCGTTCACTTTTCCAGATCTATCTCGTCGTTTTCTTCAGTGATCTTCTTTATCTTCCCTTCGGCTTCTTCTAACTTCGTTTCACAGTGACCTACAAGCTCCATCCCATGTTGATAGATTTCTATCGCTCTCTCCAACGGAACTTTGTTCCTTTCGAGCTTGTTGTTTATCTTTTCCAACCTCTCTAGAGCTTCCTCAAATCCCAATTCTTTTACATCCTCTATTTCCTCAAATTCTTCTGACATCTTTCAACCTCCTCGGTTTTGGTTTTAATCTCACCATCTGTAAGATTTATTCTCAATATGTCTTTAACACTTACCTCATCTACACTCGTGATTACTTCATTCGCTTCGTCCATTACAATGGAGTAGCCTCTTTTCATGGTCTGGATTGGACTTAGAGCTTTGAGTCTGTCTTTCTGTCCTTCGAGGCGCTGCTGATATGTTTTCATATATCTATCGAGCGTGACCCCTATTTTCTCTCTATTTTCATCGAGTTTTTGATACCGGTCCTCTAAAATCCTTTCAGGTTTTTGAAAAACGGGACTCTTGGCAAGACTTTCCAATTTTTCCCTATAACTCAAGATCAAATTATTCAAGGCCGTAGCTGATCTTCTCTGCTGTTCGTTTATCTTCTTCTTCAATTCTGATTTTGATGGGACTACGATCTCAGCTGCACCAGTGGGAGTCGGTGCTCTTTCATCCGCGACAAAATCAGAGATCAGAAAGTCAGTTTCATGGCCTACGGCCGAGACAATAGGGGTTTCAGCCCCAAAAACGGCTCTAGCTACTTTTTCCTCATTAAAACTCCACAGATCTTCTATAGAGCCTCCACCACGACCTATGATTATTACGTCCATCTCCATCCTGTCCAATTTTCTAATAGAATTTACGATCTCATCTGCTGATTCTTCCCCCTGCACCCGGGTAGGAGCTATAAATACATCAATATTTTCGAAACGTTCTTTCAATACTCTCAACATGTCTCTTAGAGCCGCACCTTCACCTGAAGTCACTATACCCACTTTCTGCGGTAAAAAAGGTATCTCTTTCTTGTGATCCTCCTCGAATAAGCCCTCTTTCGATAATTTTTCTTTCAATCTTTCATAAGCAAGATATAATTCGCCTATTCCACCGACCATCATCTCTTTCACTACAAGTTGATACTGTCCTCTAGGGACATATAGGCCTACATCACCTCTGCACAGAACCTCCATACCTTCCTCTGGTTCGAAGTCTAGATCTCTGTTCTTAGATCGGAACATGACACTGTTGATCTCACTAGTATCATCTTTCAAAACAAAATACATGTGTCTTCCATCGTAGTGCTTGAAATTGGAGATCTCACCTTTTACCCAAACGTCCTGTATCTCATCTTCTCTCTCGAGAAGGGACTTAACACAGTGATTCAGGCCGGAAACGGAATATATCTTTTTATCCAAGTCCTCCTCATCTTCGAGTTTAGTTTGCTCCATCCATAACCGTTATCGATTGTAAAATATTTAAAATTGTGCAAGGGAGGGGTAGTTGAAAGTGAGAAAATACAAATACCGGTTGACCACCTGGATGAATATGAAGATCGCATTGACCGGCACCCCTGGAGTCGGGAAAACGAGGGTTTCTAAAGTTTTGGAACGAAGGGGATATGAGACCCTTGGACTGAACGAGTTCATCAAAGACATGGGTTTGAGAGGAGATAAAGATCATAACAGAAAAACCTTCGAAGTAGATACCGAGCATTTGAAGGAGGTCTATCATAGAGAAAAGCTAGACTTCGATATAGTCGAGGGACATCTTGCCCACCACCTCTCTATATCGCCCACTGTAGTGTTGAGGTGTGCTCCCTCTGAGCTGGAAGAAAGGATGAAAAATAAAGGATGGGATAGAGACAAGATTGAAGAAAATATCGAGGCTGAAATGTTAGATGCGATCCTAATAGAAGCTCTTGATCTTTGTGAAGATGTTTATGAAATAGATACCACTAGCAAATATCCTAAGGAAGTCGCTTCAGAAGTTGAAGATGTGATAGATGGAGAGGTCAAGAAATACGAACCGGGTTCCATCGATTGGAGCGAAGAATTCCTCTCGAGGCAATAGATTTTATTACTTGAATTTATTTAAGATACTATGGTATTAAACAAATATAGGGAAAAAGCCGATCCGGTAATAAGCCCTATCGCAGAGAAATTAAAAGTGGTTAACCCTAATGTCATCTCCTGGTCATCTCTGATATTTGCTTTGCTGGCCGGGATCTCTTTTTACCTCTCTTATAAGCCGTTGTACGTTTTATCCGGAGGCATATTTGTATTTTTGAATTCTCTCCTCGATGCTTTAGACGGCAAGATCGCCAAGATCACGGGTAAAGATTCGAAGAGAGGAGATTTCTTGGATCATACCATCGATCGATATTCTGACATATTCATACTTTTAGGTATAATTCTAGGTCCCTTGTGCAGAACTTGGGTTGGCATTTTCGCTGTTATAGGAGTACTGATGACCAGTTACATGGGGACTCAAGCAGATGCTGTAGGCGTTTCCCGAGATTATGGTGGTATAGCCGGGAGGGCTGAACGCCTAGTTCTTCTGATCGTTTTCTCTTTCCTCTATTTTTTACTATTTGAAACCGGATGGACCAGTGTTGAGTTGATGGATATCGAACTGGGATTGTTCGAACTGCTGATGATATGGTTCGCTTTAGCAGGTAACCTAACTGCCGTATTCAGAGGTATAAACAGTTGGTCCGATCTGAGTGAGGAGTGAAAAATGATCACTCCTTTTCCTCTTTCTCTTCTTGGTCTTTATCCTCGTTTTTCTTTTTGATGGAATAATAGCTTATAGGATGGTTCATCCAATCTTGATCGCATAGTGAATCCGGGTTGAAGCAGATCCCGTTAGTCTTCATCGTATCACACCCGGGAGGGTTGTATTCAGTTCCGGATATCTCGCCGATGATGTGCTGTATCTGGTAAGAGGCCATATCTATGTCAAAATCTGGTGCCTCTCTGAATATATCTATGATCTCATCTTCTGACAGACCCACCTTTTTCAAGAAAGCCGTGAGAGCGAACCTTCCCTCGTGCGAGAGATTCTCACCTTCCTTTTGCCCGGCCAATAATTTTTTCATACACGGCGGAAACAGTTCGGTCTCTACTTCGCCCATGTCAACCTCTTCCATCCGCGTCCTTACACTCTCCAATTCCTCTTTAATGTCTTCAAGTTCGCTGTTGAACTTTTCTAATATCGTGTCAGAGGTAGGAGCCGGTAATCCCTCTGAAATTATGGAGGAAACCTTCTCTTTGAGTATCCGCACGAATCTTCTCTTCCCTAGATATACTCGCCCATCTCTAAGATCCTGGTTGACGAGCTTCCAGCCCGACGATCTCAACCTTTCAGTACTCTCCAGATAATCAGAAAAATGAACGGTGAACTCCCCCTTTCTTTTATCAGAATTAAGATCCAATCTAGAAGAAAGTTTCAATATCTTATCGTCTTCTTCCCTGGAGATCTCCTCACTCACTCTTTCCGCTTCTCCCAGCGTATATCTTCTCAAGAGATAATCATCTCCCACTGAGGAGACCAACATCCTGGCTATAGGGTAAGAGAACAGTTCTTCTTCTTGTTTTATTTCCCCTTCAAGATCTCTTATGAGTACCCGTCCTTCATTTAATGTCTGAAGAACCCTCTCTTTTCCTCTCTTTCTAGCTTCGCCCCAAAGTCTATCCTGGATTAGCTCGTCAAAAGATGGCCCTTCCTCCTTTATATATTCCTTTGCATCTTCCAGAAACGGATACTTTGCCATATCTCTTAAACTCCAATCGTTATCCGGAGGAGGTACCATTGTAGTGAATTAGATGGATAACGGGTACTTAATCATTTTCTCTTGCTTTTTTAACAATAGATGATAAACTTTTAATCCTTTTGGGCAAGTATAAGAGTGATCAAGATGAGCGAGATCGTATCTATCAAGGCGAGAGAGATTTTAGATTCAAGAGGTAATCCTACGGTCGAGGCAGTTGTCAATACCGCCAAAGGGAAAGGTAGGGCTGCCGTACCTTCTGGAGCATCTACCGGTTCAAACGAAGCTTTGGAGTTGAGAGATGAGGGGGGAAGATATAGGGGAAAAGGCGTTCAAAAAGCAGTAGAGAACATCAGGAATGAGATAGGGCCTGAACTGATCGGGGAGAGTGTTTTTGAACAGGCCAATATCGATAAAAAGATGATAGAATTGGACGGAAGTGAAGATAAAAGCAATCTTGGGGCTAATGCGATACTAGCTGTTTCACTCGCTTCTGCTAGAGCTGGAGCCTCTTCTTTAGAGATGCCTCTTTTCAGATATTTAGGTCGGATAAACGATCTTGTTTTGCCAGTCCCCTTCATGAACGTTCTCAACGGAGGCGAACATGCAGGTAACAACTTGGATATACAAGAGTATATGATCGCCCCTGTAGGAGCCGAGAATTTCAGAGAGGGTCTCAGGATCGGGACAGAAACGTATCACGCTTTAGGTGAGATACTTGAAGAGAGGTACGGTCCCGCGGCAACGAACTTGGGCGATGAAGGTGGTTATGCCCCTCCTATAGAAGATCCTATAGAACCTTTTGAACTGATCATGGAGGCGATAGAAGAGTGCGGCTATACCGGAGATATAAAACTAGCTATCGATACAGCGGCTACGGAATTTAAAACTTCAAAAGGATACGAATCTAGTGGTGAGATACTCAATACTGAGGAGATGATCGAATTTTACGAAAGTATGGTCGAAGATTATCCCATCATATCTATAGAAGATCCCCTGGGAGAAGATGATTGGGACGGTTTTATAGATATTACCGAGCGTTGGGGAGACGAAATACAGATAGTAGGTGATGATCTATTCGTCAGCAATCCGGAATTGATAAGGAAAGGCATAGATGAAGGCGCATGTAATGCAGTATTGTTGAAGGTGAATCAGATCGGTTCTCTGACCGAGGCTATGAATGCAGCATCCTTAGCTCTAGAAGATGGTTACGGAATAATGGTTTCTCACCGCTCAGGGGAGACAACAGACGATTTCATCGCAGATCTCTCTGTAGCTCTGTCTTCAGGACAGATAAAAACTGGAGCTCCTTCGAGAGGAGAAAGAACGGCAAAATACAACAGATTGTTGAGGATAGAGGAGAAATTAGGCAGCGTTGGAGAATACGGCCTGTAGAAAACGGTTTTTGAGTCCCATCAATCGCCTACCATCAAGAAAGGAACTATGCTCTCGGCTATCAATTCTTTTTCTAAATTGCTCAGAGCTAACTCTCGGAAGATATATCGGAGTTTATACCGCCATCCGCTTCGACCTCTACTCCCCACTATGAAATCGAATTCATTCGCCTTCTCTATTATCTCTTTATCAGAGGCACCTTTCTTGATTTCTAATTTGTAATCTACTCCCTCTTTGGAGGCCCTCTTCTTTATTCTACGAGAGGCAGCGCCGGGTTCTTGCTCGCCGATGTGAAACGTAGTTAGGCTCGCGCCGAAGTATTCCGCAAGTTCTAATGCCAACATCGAGGCGTGAATCGAATAAGAACTGAATGTGGTAGGATTGAATATCTTTTTTGGTGTTTTGGTAGGACATTGACAGGAGAACACGAGCGAAGGAATCGAAGTGATCTGGAGGGAATGTAAAGCTGTATCTCCGATATGGACTCTTTGAGCACCGGATTTCGAATGGGTAGCCATCACTAATAGATCGATATCATTCTCATCGATGTATTTCATTATCTCCTTCGATGGCGTACCGGCGGGACTATTCTTTAAAACGTCCTCGATACCCATCTCATTGAGTATCTCTTCTCCGTTGTTCAGAGCATCCTGAGACATCTTCGCCATCTTTGTCTGCATGAGATTTGTCTGAGGAACGCTACTATCAGTAGTATTAACAACATTGATCAAGTGATATTCTGCGTAGGGGAATACGGTCGCGGTGTACTGGATCGCGTTCTTCATCAAGGGAGAGTTGTCTGTAGCTATCAGTATGTTTTCAAACATCTTTTCTCAGTATTGAATCTCAAAAAAGCTATATAACATTTCGGATAATAGGACGCTAAACAATCAACCCTAAAATATAAAAAGGAGTTTACGAAAGTCGTAACTGTTATATACTACCATTTGAATAATTAGTTAACCAATTAGGTGGAAAAAATGGCAAAAGAAGGTCTTACGAAAGAGCAAGAAGAATTGGTGGACAGACTCATAAAAGC
>JAGXLF010000114.1 GCA_018334835.1 Thermoplasmatota archaeon
CAAGAGAATACACATCAAGTTTAAAAATTCTAGAAGATGTATCGTACAACTGAAATTCAGCAGCGTTGCCCTTCAAAAAGTATTTAGGACCCGCAACTTTTTCATCATACTTCCCAAATTCATCTATCGAGACTTCATCAAATATAGAGATATCTTCACCATCTCTACGAAGAGAATAGTTGGAAATGCCTTTATCTATCGTATCAAACGATACGAAGGAGGGCCCTCCATCTTCTTCAAAACCACCGATCCTTTTCCTCATCTCACCAGGATCAGGGGCCTCGTCCGGAGGAACATCATCCGGAGGACCTGGTGTATCCCCACCATCTTCCAAATAATCTAAAGATGAATCTGCCGTTGCAGTGAAAACTACACCAACTGTAGAGAATATCAATAAAGCTGTAACGAATGAGATAATCAGTGTCTTTTTGATGCCTTTATGTATCATAGTTTTCTATTAAAGATAAGAAAAGGAAGCAATATATAATTTATTTAACAGAATTCGAACAAACCTCTCATTTTCTATAGTTTTTTCTCTTTTTGCTGTGGAGAATAACGGCAAAGATCATGAAGAATACCAGTCCAGATAAGACTATTATGGCAGAAACGACAGAGATCTCTCTCTCGATAAGCCATTCTGGGATGAAATCTTCTACTTCATCTTCTAAGGAATCGTTGTTGACAAAATCATCTCCATCCTCATCTATATGATTAGCATATTGTGATCCTATCGTCCCCCAACTCCAAGAATATTCTGAATAACAAAATTCATCATCTTCGGGAGGATCCGACTTTTCTCCAATAGTGGCTAAACTACTCAGAGAAAAGAATATCATAGCCAAGATCATGATGACTGTCACTTTTTCAGTGCTCATCTTCATCAAACTGATCAAAACCTTCTATTCAATATGGTAAGTACAGACAAAAATAACTTTCGATTCTAGTCAAAAAGAGGTTTCATCATACAGCAAAAGAGAAAGTCCGCCGATCACCAGCATTATACCGAGGGAGACGAAGCCTAACTCATAAGAGCCTGTAAGAGCGATTATTGAACCAACGGCTAACGGACCGATTATACCAAAACCATTACCTATACCGTTCATCAGACCGGTCGCTGAGCCCATCTTCTGGGAACTCACTTTACCTTGTAGGATGGTGAAATAAAGAGGGGGTGCCATCTGTCCTGTGAAGAATACCATTATCAGGATAAATATCACCAAAAATATATTCGTCACTCCTAGCAGTGAGAGTATAAAGATAAACAAACCTCCAGAAAGAAGAGCAAACAGGATCAGTTCTCTTCTTTTACCTAACCGGTCACTCACATAAGAGCCGATGTACATACCTGTTATAGCCCCAACATATGGAAGGCTAGCTCCATATGATATTTGTTCAAGTTCTAAACCTTTGGCTTCGACAAGGTAAGTTGGCAGCCAAAGACTAAGACCCCACCAAACGG
This sequence comes from Thermoplasmatota archaeon, assembly GCA_018334835.1. Taxonomy (GTDB): domain Archaea; phylum Thermoplasmatota; class Thermoplasmata; order Halarchaeoplasmatales; family Halarchaeoplasmataceae; genus Natronoplasma. Next base: position 1,460 of record JAGXLF010000114.1, read on the forward strand.
AGGACATCAAAGTGTACCCCACAAGTAGTATCTGAAACTGTTTTTCCTTCAAGATGCTCGAGTAATCTAGTTCATGCTTCTCGATCCTTACCTTTTTAGTATTCTTTGGGTCGCTAGTTATGAAAAAAATAACCGGTACGAGCAAAAGAAGTCCCATCAAAAATACGAGAAAAAATGATAATTGCCAACTCGTTCTAGTTATCACCGGCGTTAGAATTACTGGAGTGAACAATACAGCCCATGGTCCACCACTGACATAGATGGAGTTCGCCTTTGCTCTCTCATCCGGAGAAAACCAACTCGAAGTGATCTTACTAGCTATAGGAAAAAGTACGCCCTGAGAGATCCCTAGAAGAAATCTAGAAGATAATATCACATAATAATTGGTAATTATAGCACCGAGGAGTAAAGATAAAGACCAAAGTAGTATAGAGAAGGACAGCATCAACTTGCTGCCGTAAATATCGATGTATTTACTGAAGATTATATTGGAGATCCCATAACCGATCAAGAAAATGCCCAGTAAGATGCCCCCTAAACTTCCCTGCTGTTCTATATCCCACGCGAACTCTCTAGATATGAATGGCAGTGCGACGGATATAGACATCCTAGCAACATATCCAACAAAAATAGCTACTACCAATATCAGAAGGATATACCATCTTTTACTACGGTTTAATTTGATGAACCTGTCTTCGAATCTCTTCATTCAAGAGAGGAGGTCGAAAATAGTTTATTAAGTTTTATCCAATAACCGATCTATTTACAAACATAAGAATTTAATTATCACTTGACCTCTTATAGTGAATATGTACGAAAAAATCATCGTACCGACCGACGGCTCCGATCTCTCGCTCGTCGGTTTGAAAGAGGGTTTAAAAGCTGCAAAAATCTATGATATACCCGCACTCGCTGTATATGTATTGACTCCGGATACTATGTCCGGGATGGCGGCTCACAGATTCGATGATGTTGGAAAAGAGACCATGGATATTTTGAGAGAGCATCGTAAAAAAGAGGGAAAAAAGGTCTTAGAGAAGGTCCAAAAAATGGCAGATAAGCTTGGAGTTGAGTTGAAGACCACGATCGAA